>CAMKJU010000006.1 GCA_946413265.1 uncultured Lentisphaerota bacterium | reverse complement strand
TTGTTTACAGGGGTGTGGGAATTTTCATGCCCGAAAAAGTGGGGAACCTCCAAGGTGAATTTGCTTAAAAATCCGCGTGCAATCATGCGGAAGATAATGTATACTAGCCCGACGAGGTAAGAAGATATGAAAAGAAAACTAGTCTTGAGTGCAGTGGCCGTCGCGTTCGTATGTGGCGCGGCTTATTCCGCAGAGAACACGGTCTTCGTTGCGCCGAACGACGCCGCCGTGCGCGATGGTTCCGCGGCGCATCCGTTCGCGACGCCCGGTGAGGCGCAGGAAGCGCTGCGCGCGCTGAGGAAGAAAACGCCGAATGGCGGCCCGTGGACAATTTCGCTCGCCGCGGGCGAGTACCCCATCGACAAGCCGCTGACCCTTCTTCCCGAAGACTCCGGCTCGCCAAGCGCACCGGTCACGTGGCGCGGACCCGCCGATGATTCCGCCCGCATCGTCGGCGCGCGCGAGCTCAAAGGCTGGCGCGTTCGCCCCGACGGACGTTGGGAGACGGACGTCCCGATCGAGAAGAAGCCCCGTTTCCAGGTCGCCGTCTGGTTCGAGCAGCTGTATGTGAACGGACGCCGCGCGAAGCGAGCCCGTTATCCCAACGAGGGATTTCTGCAGGCGAAAGGCGCGAAGCCCACGCTTCTCGCGGGCGACACCGAACTGATGGAGCTTTTCGCGAACGGCGACGATCTCGCGTCGCTCGCAACTTGCAGCTTCGCCCATCTGCGTCTTGCGCATCTCGTCGTGCACCACAAGTGGTCGTCCACGCGTCGTCCGATCCGCGGCTACGATGCCGCACGGGGTGTGGTGTTCACGGAAGGAAAGTCCGTGACGAAGTGGAACACGTGGGATGCGAATTCAACGTACTACGTCGAGAACGCGCCGTTTGCGCTCGACGAGCCGGGTGAGTGGCTGTACGACGGCGTCGCGAAGAAGATCGTGTACATTCCGCGTCCAGGCGAAACACTGGAGACGACGCGCTTCCAGTATCCGGTGCCGGGGCTCGTCACGCTCCTGCGTATCAAGGGCGATCCAGAAAGAGATACATTTGTCCATGACATCGTTTTCGAGAACATCGCCTTCGCGTTTTCCGACTCACCACGCCGCCAGAGCTTCAAGGGGATCAAGGGGCTTCCCAGCGGAGTGATCGGTGACGACTCGTCGTTCGGTCCGAGCGAGTGGCCGGGCGGACAGGCGGCGGCGCACACGAGCGCGGCGGTGCTGGCGGACGGCGCGCACCGGATCGCAATGCGCGGATGCTCCGTCGCGTACACGGGCGAATACGGCGTGTGGCTGCGCGAGGGGTGCATCTCGAACCGCATCGAGCGCTGCTCCATCGTCTATCCCGGCGCGGGCGGCGTGCGCATCGGGATGAACGTCGCCTCGCAGAAGATCGGCAAGGGGGAGCGCATGACGGGATTCGTCAACGGACGCGGCACGGGCTGCAACGTCATCGACAACTGCGTGATCGCGCACGGCGGACGCATCTTCGCCGAAGGCGTGGGCGTGTGGATCGGACACTCTCCGTTCAACTCCGTCACGCACTGCGAGATCGCCGACTTCTTCTACACGGGCGTCTCGATCGGATGGGTGTGGGGCTATGCGGGCAGCCTCGCGCAGGGCAACATGCTCGCCTTCTGCCGCGTCCACGACATCGGACAGCGCGCGCTCAGCGACATGGGCGGCGTCTATACGCTTGGAACCTCATACGGCACGTGCGTCACGAACAACGTGTTCTTCAACATCGACTCGCGCACCTACGGCGGATGGGGGCTTTACCCCGACGAGGGCAGCGAGGGAATCTTGTTCGAGAACAATCTCGTCTACGACACGAAGGACGCCTCTTTCCACCAGCACTATGGCAAGGACAACATCCTGCGCAACAACATCCTCGCGTTCAGCCGCCAGTGCCAGGTGGCGCTCACGCGCGCGGAGCCGCACCTTTCGTTCACGGCGGAGCGCAACATCATCTACTGGAACGCGGGGCCCGTGTTCGCGAGATACGGTGGCACGGTCAACGAGACGGGAAAGATCGCGTGGAAGGACAACATCTGGTGGATGGAGTCAGGCGCGCCGTCCTTCAACGGCAAGACATTTGCACAATGGCAGGCGAAAGGCAACGACGTCCACGGGGTCGTGATGGATCCGCTCTTCGTTGACCCCGCGCGGCGCGACTTCCGTCTGAAGCCCGGATCGCCCGTCGTGAAGGCGGGGTTCCGTCCGTTCGACATCTCCGCCGTCGGCGTATACGGCGAGCAGGCCACACAATGAAACTACGGGCGAGGCCGCTCGATCTCGTACAAGAATGTGGCGTCGGACGCGTCGCGCGCCGTATTGGCCGTGAACGTGAGCGACTTTCCGTCCCATGACGACGGAACTTCGCAGCGGCGCGAACCGTCCGCGCAGAGCGCGTAAACGCGCGGCACGGCATTCCCGTCAAGCCGGATCGAAACCAACGCGCGCCCGGCGCGCATCAGGTGCGGAAGCTTTCCCCACTTGAGCAGTACCTTTTTTTCTTCGTCGGCGTACGTCGCACCTTCATCCTGAACGTCCGTCACGTGCGTGAGGAGCAACCTCCCCGACCGCGCCACAGGCGCATCGTCGAGCGCACTCACCCACACCGCCGCCGGCGCGCCGATGATGCGCGCGGAAAGCACCCCCGCCTTGTGGCGTCCCGACTCCGCGAAGAACCCCTGCGTGCGCGGCGTGTCGACGACGAACGTCCCCTCATCGCGCGAGATGGCGACCTGTCCGTCGCCCATCCGGCGTCCGGACGCAAGCGCCTTGAAGAAGTCGGCCTTGAGCGAACACGCCTCGGGAAACTCTGCGCCGTCGTTGGCGAACGTGGGCTTTCCGTTTCCAACCCACGTTCCGAACCTCTCGTACCACCCGAACCACATTTCATTGATGTCGGCGTGGGGGCCAACGCCGAAAGTCGTGCGCACCTTCGATTCGGGGATCGTCACGGCGAACGTCCTCTTCAGGGGCGTCATGTCGCGCCGCATGTAGAGCGTGAGCGCGGCGCGTTCCGTCGCGCGCTGGAGCGGGTCGCGTGCGACGTCGAAGTACGTCATCGGCTTCGATTCGAGGACGCCGTCGTGCGAATGGCTCCACGCAAAGCGCCAGATCGCGTCGTATTCCTGCAGCGCGGCCTGTGCGCCAAGCACCATCCCGCCGACACCGCGGAACTGTCCCGGACCCGAGTAGTTGAACTCCGAAATCGTGAACGGACGGTCCAGCAGGCGGTGCCGCGCCACGCCTTCGAAACCCATGCTTACGCGGCGGACGGGATTCGCGTTCGGACACTTCGACGGAAGGTTCCAGGGCTTCTCGAGGAACTGCGGATGGTCAATGTAGAAATGGTCGTCAACGTAGTCGTAGCGCGTCCGCACGAGCTGGTACGCGATGGGGTTTCGCCAGCACGACATGTCCGTGAGAAGCACCTTCGATCCGATTTCGTCGCGGACGAACTTCGTCATTCTCTCCGCGAAGGACGATTCAAGGTCTGCGAGGAAGAGCGTGAACGCGCAGTTCTGCCGCGAGTGCTCCCAGGCGTTGCCGGGGATCTTCTCGGTGATGTCGCGGTAGAGGTCCGGGGACTCGGCGCGTCGAGCCGACAGCCACGCGCGCCACTTCTTTTTGAAGGCTTCCTGACTTGCAAGGACCGCATAGCCGTGGTTGCCGAGGTTGCCTTCGTTGATCAGCGCGAGGAACGCGAATGCCGGCTCATCCGCCCAGCGGCGACCGGTCTTCGGGTTGACGTGGCAGAGGAGGTTCCGGGAGAACGCGAGGTAGTTGCGGAACACCCGTTCGTCAAACAGCGCAAGCGACTTGAACTCGTCCATCCCGATCGTCCCGTCGCGGTCGATGCCGCACGTGCGCCACTTGACGCGGCGCGACACGAAGAGGTCCGTCGTCAGGTAGATTCCGTGCTTGATGCAGGCGTTGAGGAGTCCGTCCAGCTGCGCCATCTTCTCGGGGAGAAGCGTCGTCCCGTCCTTCGGGTCGCACAACGTGCTCTCGTAGTGGTGGATTCGGAGCGCGTTGTACCCCATGCGCGCGAGGCGTGCGCAGAGCGCGTCGGCCTCGTCGTCGGAGAGGTAGTTTGCCGTGAAGCAGAGATTGCATCCGTAGAAGCGCTGGGGGACGCCCGGTTTCCCCTCGAACTCGAAATGCGCCCCCTTCGCAATGACGCGTCCGTGCTTGCCGGCCGGCGCGTCCACCCAACCGAGCTTTGAGAAGTCGAGCGCGGAGCCGGGCGCGATGTCAGTCGTATCGTGCAGCGGCACCCACTCCGCCGAACGCGAGATGACGAATGGCCTGCCGACGACGCGGTCGATCCCGTCGGGCGCGTCGAGGGTCATCTCGATGCGACGGCGTTCCCCGGCCTTGAGCTGCGAACCGCCGATCCCCACGCGGAGCGCGAAGTGTTGTCCGCCCCACTTGCGGTCGTCCTGAACCATCACCGACGCGTCTTCCGCAAGCGTAAACGAAAACACCTCGCCCTTCGCGTCGCTCACCCGCACCTCACGACACGTTGCGTTGCCGATCCACGGCTCGCCGCCGAACGTCGCAGGAAGCGCGAACTTTCTTTTCCCGAAACGCACCTCTCCGCCGCCGAAGCGGGACGTCGGCAGCGACAACGCGATGCAGAATGCAGAGGACGAGTAGTCGCGGCGAACGGAGAAATCCCATGCCAGCACGGCCCGCCGGCCCTGTCGTTCGACTGTTGCACGCACACCTGCTATCTTGTCGTCGCCGTCGAGAATTGAGAACCCGTACGCGCCGTCATTCCCCGGCGTCCATCCGCCCTTGAGCTGACAGCGGTTCCAGTCCTTCTTGAAGAGCGTCGGCGAGAAAGTGACTCCCGCACCCTTCAATGCGACATCGCGTCCGAACCCCGCAGACACCGTTTCACCCGCCCATGCGCCGAACGCACACGTCACAAAAGCCACAACGGCCAAAGCGATGCGGCGGCGTTCGCGGGTGGCGAGTTGGGCGAGGTCCTTTTCCTTCGGCTTCTTGCGGAAGTAGCGGTAGTTCATCACCCAACAGGACGGATGGCGGCGGATCGTGCGTTCTAGTGCCGAAATGCAGTCCTGCGTGCGGCCCCAGATGTCCATGCCCTTCTTCCAGTGGAATTCGGCAATGTACTCGCAGCGGTAGCGTCCGTCGCGGAGCGGACGCGACCAGGCGATCACGATCGGCGCGTGCGTCTTCGCCTGAAGAAACGCGGGGGCCGCCGAGACGGGCACGGGGCGTCCGAAATAACGCACCCACACGCCGCCCTGGTCCGGCTTGACCACCTGGTCCACGAGCAGCCCCACGTCCGCGCCCTCCTGCAATCCCTGCAGAAGCGGATGTAGCGCGCCTTCCGCGCGCACGATGGTCTGTCCGAGCGACCGGCGCGACTTCATCAGCAGCTCGGTCATGCCCGGCGTGCCGATGTCCTTCGCCACACTCACGATCTTCCGTCCCTGGAGGAATACAAGCTGCGAGAGAAGTTCCCAGCAGCCCATGTGGCAGCTGACCGTGATGGCGGGCTTGTTCGCCGCAAGGAACTCCACGCACTTCGGCGTGAACTCGCCCGTGGCGGCGGCGCGCGCACGCGCGTTGCGGCTCGTCCAGAACACGTGTCCGAGCGTGCGCACCATGTTGCGGTAGCTGCGCTTCAGGATCAGCTCCTCGCGACGCGGCGTAAGATGTTCCTCGCCCACGACGAGGCGCAGGTTCTCGCGCGAGAGCTCGCGCCCCTTGCGGTCGAAGCGGTAGCCAATGGCGGCGATGAAGTCGCAGATGCGGAAGAGCATGCGATGCGAGACGTGCGCGAACACGAGCCAACCAAGGCCGATGCCCAGCCACTCGAACGGACGCCTCAGAAGGCGTTTGAAGCTATTCTTCCGCTGCTTCATGCTTCTTCCAGTTCACCAGACTTCCTTTGAGCCGCCAACATAGCCCCTATCCAAGCACCACCTCAAGACCGTCGTATGCGGCGCGGAGCGTATCGGGAAGCTCCTTCTCGATTTTCCCAGATGGCCAGTCGCGGTACTTGAGACCAAGATGCGTGATGTAGGCGTGCTGTCCGGACGGAAGGGTAAGACGTTTGTACTTAATCAGCATGTTCACAATGCGCGAGACTGTCTGCACGCTGGAGTGTACGAACAGGCGGAAGTCCTCGTCTCTGTCCCCGTCCGTCGCCTCCATGATGAACGCGGTGAGCGCCTGCGGCTCGTGGACGAAAGGCCCGGCGGCCGCGCGCAGGGCGGAGCTCCTTGCGGTGATGTGCGGGTCTATGCCGACCATCCGCGCGGCGTCGCCCATCAAGCCGCCGGTGTCCGTGGCGTACAGAAGACGCGATGCGCCCTTCTCCACGAGATAGACGGACGTGCGCTCCAGGATGCCGTTCGTGACGCGGGACGTGCTGTGGTTCGCCGGCACGCCCGTGAACCTCATGCCGCACTCCACCACCGGCTTGCCGAAGGGAAGTCCGATGACCTCCGGCGCTGGCAGGCCAAGCTTCTCCGCAGCCTTGCCCACCTCCGCGCGCGCCGCGTCAGCCCACGTCTCCTGCACGTACATGCGCTTCACGCCGCTCTTGACAGCCGCCTTGGGGTTGTAGTGGTCGCCGTGGGAGTGCGTCTGGAAAAGCACTTCGGGATGGCATCCCTCCGGCAGCTTGTCGAACGAGCACATCGTGAAATCTATGAGGACCTTGTTTTCGATCAGCACGCTCGACTGTCGGCGCGCATGCGGGTTTTTGGCCCATTCCGGCCTCCATCCGGCGGCTCCGCTGCCGAGGAAGCGCACGCGGATGCCAGACTCCTTTGAAATGGGCAGATCAGGCGAAAACTGGGCGGGCAGTCCTTCTGTCTTCCCGTTGGCTTTGGCGGTCGTGCATCCGGCCACGGCCGCAAGCGCCGTGGACGAAACGAGAAAGCTTCTGCGTGAAACATTATTTTCCATGCCGCCAGTATAGCACATCGGGATGAGAAGTGGAAGCGCAAATTGGACGCAAGGGGCATCCCTCCAAGAGCATGAAAAATGCGGCCCTCGTCGGGGAAGCGACAATCATGTCGCTTCCTGATTAGAAGCGGTGAGAGCGCCGCTTCCCCTACGGTGGGCCTTCTATTATCATTTTTTGGGCAGATACAGGTGAGTGACCGGCTACCGCTACGCCCTATTCTCCACCGCCAAACCGTTCCCGAAAATCGTCTTCCGAAATCACGGGGATTCCCAGCTCCTGCGCCTTCTTGTTCTTGCCAGAGGTGGACGTGACGTCGTTGTTGATGAGGAAGCTCGTCGCCTTCGAGACGCTCCCCGCCACCTTCCCTCCCGCGCCCTCGATGTACGCCTTCAACGCCGCGCGGTTCGGCCAGTGGTGGACGTCGCCCGTGATCACGAACGTCAGCCCCGCACACGCGCCGCCCGACTTCGGTGCCACGTAGGCGTTGAGCGATACCTCGCGCATCACGTCCTCCACGACGGCCCGGTGCGCGGGATCACCGCACCACTCGACAAACGCCGCCGACTTCCCGGGACCGATGCCGTCGATCGATGCGAACACCTCAGCACCCGGCGAGAACAGGTCGTTCGGATTCGCAGCCTCCGCCGCCTTCGCGAAGAGATCCTCCACGGAATAAGCCGAAAGCAGACGCTTCGCCACGTCGACTCCGCAGAGCGGAATCGACAACGCCACGAGAAACTGCACCGCGTCTCGCGTGCGCGCCTTCTCGATGGACGAGCAAATGTTCGCGGCCGATTTTTCGCCGAAGCCCTCCATCATCGCAATCTCGTCGCGGTGCGCGCCGAGGCGGTAGATGTCGCCGAATGTGCGGATCCATCCCTTGTTCACGAACTTCGCAAGCGTCTCGCCGGCGAGACCGTCGATGTCCATGCCGTCCTTCGAGACGAACCGCATGAACTTTCGCAGCTCGCGCGCCGCACACGCCGCATTCGTGCAGCGGAGCGTCTTCGTGCCGCTCTCAGCCGTGTTCACAGCAGTGGGCGCTCCGCACACGGGACACGCCGACGGCACCTCGAACGTCCCTACGGCCTTCGTCACGGCCACGACCTTCGGGATGATCTTGTTCGCCTTTATCACGCTCAACTCGGTACCCGCGCCGCCGAGGCCAAGGCGCTCGCATTCCGAGATGTTGCAGAGCGAAGCGCGCTTCACCGTGGTGCCTTCGAGCTGTACCGGACGGAACACCGCAACGGGCGAGATCGACGCGACGGCGCACGACCACTCCACGCGCTCGAGCACTGTCGCCGCCGTCTCGTCCTGCCACTTGAACGCAAACCCGGCGCGCGTCGCGTGGTGTCCTGTCACGCTGCCCGTCTGCGCGTAGGCCGTATCGTCGTAGACAACCACGAGGCCGTCCACGGGGAACGGACAGATCTTGTCCGTCACCTTCAACGTCCAGCGGTCGATCGACGCCTGGATCGCCGCCGCGTCGGGCGCATCGATGCGCTCGCGCTCGACGGCACCAAGACCGATCTCCTCCAGATACGCCATGCGTTCGCCCCACGAGACGATCTCGCGGTCGCAGTGGACAAGCGTGAACGGAATCCACTGGAGACGGCGCGGCTTCAGCTCCTCCACGGACTTGAGCGTGAGCGAGCCGGATGCGAGGTTGCGCGGGTTGGCGTACTCGTCGTCCGTGGTTGCGCAGAATGCCTCGAAGTCGGCGTAGGAGATCACGGCCTCGCCGCGCACGACGAGGTGTCCCTTGTCCTTCACGCGCGGCGGGATGCCCTGGATGCCGGCGGCTAGGTGGGTGATGTTGGTGCCGATGTGTCCGTCGCCGCGCGTGACGACCTTCGTCAGCTTGCCGTTGTCGTAGGTGACGACGAGCGTGAGTCCGTCGAGCTTCCAGGAAATCCAGATCGGACGCCCCTCCGCCCACTTCGCGACTTCGCTCACCTGCTTCGTCTTCGCGAGCGAGAGGGCCGGGTACTCGTGGGGTTCCTTCTCGCCGACTGTCGTATCGGCGGAGACGCGGTTCGTGGGGCTGTCGGGCAACACCACTCCCGTCTCGGCCTCGAGCGCCTTCACCTGGTCGAAGAGGGCGTCCCACTCGAAGTCAGTCATCAATTCGGTGCGTCCGTTGTAGTAGGCGTCCGCCGCCTCGTTCAACCGCGCCACCGCCGCGCGCATCTGCTCTAGTTTGTCCATGGGAGTAAAGTATACCAAATCGGCGCGCGGCCCGAGCGTGTAACCGGTCACTCATCTGCATCCCTCCATAAGAGCCGAAAGAATGCGTCCCCCTTCGGGGAAGCGACACTCCTGTCGCTTCCTGATTTGAAGCGGCGAGAGCGCCGCTTCCCCGACGGGGCCTACTAGTATCAGTTTTTGGGCAGATGCAGGTGAGTGACCGGTGTAGATGAGTGCCCGATTACGTGTAGCGCGCAAGGCCAGTTTTGTGGTATACTGTGTCCATGCAAGAAACTAACGTCATTGTGGCTGGCGCCGGCATCTGGGGATGCACGGTAGCCCGGGTGTTGGCAGAAAAAGGACTCAAGGTGCTCGTTCTCGAGCGCCGTGCGGCCCCAGGCGGCAACGTGCGGTGCGAGACCGACGCCGAAACCGGCATCGAGGTCCATACCTACGGCTCGCATATTTTCCACACGCACCTCGACGACGTGTGGGAGTTCGTGAACCGCTTCATAACGTTCAATGGCTACCAGCACAAGGTCCTTGCCCGCCACGCGGGCAAGACGTATTTCCTGCCGCTCGGCCTCACCCTAGTCAACCAGTTCTACGGACTCAACCTCACGCCGTCCGAGTTGCCCGCCTTCATCGAAAAAGAAGCAGGAAGCGCGACAACGGAACCGACGAACTTCGAGGAACAGGCCATATCCTTTATCGGGCGTCCGCTATACGAGGCATTCATCCGCGAGTACACGCGCAAGCAGTGGGGCATGGATCCGAAAGACCTCCCGGCTTCGATCATCAAGCGCCTCCCCGTGCGCGCGAGCTACGACATAAACTACTACTCCGATTACCGTCAGGGCATTCCCCTCTCTGGCTACAACTCCCTCTTCGACAGCCTGCTCGACCACCCGAACATCACGCTCGAATGCAACGTCGATTGGCTTGAATGGCGCAAGGCGAACAAGCTGGACGTTCCCGTGTTCTACTCCGGTCCCATCGACGCGCTCTTCGACTACAAGTTCGGTCCGCTCCCCTGGCGTTCGCTCCGTTTCGAGACGGAGCGCATGGCGGTTGCGGACTGGCAGGGGACGAGCGTGGTGAACTACACGGACGCGGACGTGCCGTTCACGCGCATCCACGAGTTCAAGCACTACCATCCAGAGCAGAAGGACGTAATGGCGCATCCCGCCACGATCATCTGCCGCGAGTATCCGAAGACGTGGGCGCCGGGTGACGAACCGTACTATCCCGTCGATACGCCAGCCTCGCGGGAAAAGCTCGCGCTCTACCAGGCCGAAGCCGCTAAATGCCCCAACCTTATTGTGGGCGGGCGTCTTGGCGAGTACAAGTATTACGACATGGATCAGTCGATTGGTCGGGCGTTAACGGCCGCGACAAGCGCGGCCCTCCCGTGAAAGGCGGCGGCGGAGCTGGTTGAGGCGGGTGATGGCGTCGAGCACCCAGTCGCCGAGTCGCCGCGGCAACAAGTAGGCGTACATGAAGACGAGGCCGTTGATGCGGCCCATGCGCAGTTCCTGTCGAAACGCCTTCCAGCGTTCATGGAAGGACGGAGATTCGACGAGTATGAGATGGTTCTCCGCACGTGCTCTTTCAAAGGCGAAGGTCGTGCGGAATTCCTCCACGCGTTCGGGAGGCAGGCGGTCGGCGATGGCGGCGAGGTCGTGTTCGACCTGATCAAGGCTTGAAAGAAAAAGATGCCAGCTTTTGATGACCGGCGTGCGGTGGTGGTAGAGCGTGGAGGTGAGGCCGGAGCCGAGACGGTACTCGACGAGACGGTCGGGGATGACGAGCTCGCCGCCGCCGAGCATAAGCGCGCGTTTTGCAAAGGGTACGTCTTCCACGCATCTCGGACAGATCGGTTCGTGGGGAAATGCCGTGTAGCAATCTCGGCGCCAGGCCATCAAGGCGCCAAGGGGCTGTTCTGTAGAAGGAGCGGGAAGGGGTCCCAGCGAACGGCCACAAGTGTCGACGCGGTACCCGGCATGGCTGACGACTGCGGCACGTTTGCCGTTGGACAGCCAGGCATCAACGATTTTCACCGTGCGCTCCGGGAGAGAGATGTCATCGCCGCCGGCCATGATCAGCAGTTCTCCGTGTGAGAGCGCGGCCGTTTTCAGCCAGGTCGCGAAAATACCGAGATTCTTCTCATTGTGATTGAAGATGACAGAGACATCCGCAGGCGCGTGGACGGCGATGTAGTCCTTGATGAGTTCCGGCGAGCCGTCCGTCGAGGCATCGTCGGAGACGACGATCTCAAGCGGACGGTATGTCTGCGCGAACGCCGCCTCCAACGCGGCGCCGAACCACTCACGGTGGTTGTAGAACAGCAGACAAAAGGAAACAAGCGGACGTTCCATGCGACGGATTATACCACAAAGCGTTCGCATAGGGAAGTGGATGATGGTATAATGTGCGCCATGGCCCCGAAGGCGAGCGTGATTGTTCCATGTTGGAACGTGGAGAAATGGGTGGAGGACGCCGTGAAAAGCGTCCTCTGCGGCACGTTTTCCGACTTAGAGATCATCGCCGTGGACGATGGTTCCACTGACGGCACGGGCGCGGTGCTCGACCGTCTGGCGTCCGCCGACGCGCGCGTACGCGTGTTCCATCAGTCCAACCGCGGAGTGTCCGCTGCGCGCAACTGCGGCCTGGACGCCGCGCGCGGGAAGTTCCTGTTCTTTCTCGATCCCGACGACTTGCTGGAACCGGACTTTCTGGAGACTGGGGTGACGGAGCTGGAGCGGACGGGTTCCGACTACTGCGTGTTCGCCTTGGTGGAACGGCAGGATGGCGCGCCTGGAGACCACGTCGTGCCGCTCAACGGCGATTATCAGTACGCCGACAACGCCGCAATCCGCACGCACTTCCTGCCGCGTGTGATTGGATATTCGCTGGACGAGGTGCGCGCCTGGTACGCGGGGCGCCCGCTCGCCGCCGAACGCGAGATAGGCAGCGTATGCCGCTGCGCGTTCCGCCGTGAGGCGATCGAACGGATCCATCTGCGCTTCGACGAGACGCTTGTCAATTGGGAAGACGCCTACTTCACGTATGAGTTCCTTCTGGAGGCGCGGCGGATGACATCCGTCAACCGTCCGCTCTACATCTACCGCATCCGCGCGGGCAGCGCGGTGGCGAGCCGTCGGCACTCGCCGCAGGCGTTCAAGAACAAACTCGCATTCCTGCGCCGCAGACAGGAGATCAATCGGCGTGCGGGTGGAACGCTTGGCGATGCATACGCGGCGTCGTGCGTATTCTCGCTTCTTGAGATGTTCGCGTTCCTGCGGACCGTGCCGATTGGCTGGACCGAGGGTCGGCGCATCGTGCGCGAATACGCTTCGGACCCAGAAGTGCGTGCGGCATTGCGCGCGTTTCCGCTTTCGTGGCACAAGCCAATGTTGGCGCTCGCGGTGCTGGCAGTGCGCATGTTCGGCGCGGGATGCGTGTACTCAATAGCCTGGACGCTGTTCGCGCCGTTCCGGCTACTCCGCTAACTAATCTGCCTCTTGAGCCTTTTCCACTGCTTCCTTGACGGACATGCCGGAGGCTATGCATTCCATGAACACGGCGCGGCCGGGTGCCAGCGGAGGACGCGTCCTGAGTCGCCACTGCCGCTCCTCAAGGTAGGAAGGAGGATACTCGGCCGTCTTCACAAAATCGCCGCGTACAGACTCGAACAGACGCCTGCCCTTTTCGTTGTTGACGAGAATCGCGGACGTTCCCTTCCCGTCGTCCATTTCCTCCGGCACAAGCCAGAAGTCGCCGATTGTCAAATCGCCCGGACGGTTCATCGTGCAGTATGGGCAATTCTGGCATCCTCCTGAACGGCCGAGGCCGGACGACATGGCCGTCATGTATTCGTCTTCGCCCCTTTCGCGCCAGATCTCGCGCCCGTCTTTCAGCACTACATGCAGGAGATAGTGTCGATGCCGCCACCCGCGAGCCTTGCTGCGGAACTCGTACTTCGCGACGTTCGACAGTCCCCAGTTGTCCTCAATATAGCGATCGAAAATGGCCTGGTCCGGACAACCCGCGCAAATGAGGTCAACGGTAAATAGCGTATCGGCAAAACTAGCGAACATTCGCCTGACTGCGGCAACCTGGCATGGCGTTCCGGTAAACAGAACGGGCACGCCAGATTCGAGAGCGGCGCGCATTTCGTCGAGGAAGCTCCGCTGCAATGCCGCCTTGACGTACTTGGATCCGCGCAGCCTTGCAAGGGAAGTTTCGTCGCGGGCAATCTCGTAGCGGCAGCGGAAGTCTTGATCAAAGGCCGCGCCGCACACCGCTCCTCCACGTGAGAGAATGTTGCGGGAAAGAATCGTGAACGCACCGCCCGAAGAGCTCTCGGCGCGAACAGCGTCCGACGCCATCACGGCGTAGCATTTCTGGACACCGTCCGAAGACCCGCTATCGACTATGCCGCCAGTAGCCACATTACCTTGCCTTCGCCGTCGTCAACGGCCCTGAGTGAGCTCCATTTCAATGGGCAGCCTTGGGAACTGCTCAAGGAACTGCGCGGAAAGTCCGGGCACGCCCCCGTTCGTCTGAAGCCGACGCAATGCGCTCTGCGCCGCACGGTCGACATCGGCGTCGCCGCTGCCTCTAGTGATCGTGAACTTTTTCACGGTGCCGCCCGGACCAAGATGAAAATCCACTTCGATCGGACGCAGACCACTGTACCACTTCGACGATTCCTTCTGCCACTCACGGAGAATAGCCGCCTTGATCAAACTCACGCAACGCTGAGCCTCGCTAGTCGCGATCTGGTTGCGCGCACCGTAGCGGTAGCCCTGCTCGAGCATTTTCTTCATGTCTATGTTCGCGAGGGGCTTGTCCGCCGCCGTGCCCTTGCCGAACTTCTTCACGTTGTCCGGAATCTTGAGATCCGGGGGACGCTCCACCGGCACTGGTGGTACGGGCTTGGGCTTGATGACCTTCGCCATGTCCTTCAGGCTTTTCTGCGGTGGCTGGGGCTTGGGAGGTGTCTTGACGAGCTTTGCTTTTTTCTTCAGGTCGACTTTTTCTTTTTTCTTCTTCTCGACGACCTTCTCAACGGCCTCGACTTTTGGCTTCACCTCGACCTTCTCCGGCTCGGGGGCCTTCGGAGGCGGCTTCGGCTGTTGCTTCACCTCAGGCGGAGGCGGGTTCGAATCGGGTTCGGGATCGTCCGTCTGCTGAGCCCACGGCGGCACGATCGTCATGTCAATGGGGATGATGGTTTCTGGCTTGCGGAAACTGATGATGCCCATGACCCAGAAGAACACGAACAGCGCGACGTGCAGTCCGAAGGCTATTCCCAGCGTCCTCCAAGAGAGTCCGCTGTCAGAAGAACCTGTCTGTTCGAATCCAATCATCGCCTGAAGTCCCCGCTACTTCTCCACGGTCACAAGCGCCATCTTTCGCACCTGGCACTTGTACACCACTTTCACGACGTCCATCACGGCGCCGTACTCCAGGCGCTCGTCGCCACGCACCAAAACCGGCACGTCGGCGTCGCGTTCGACCATCGCCTTCAGGTCGGCCTCAAGCTGGTCGAGCGTAGTGGGAACGTCATTGAGGAATATCTTGTGGTTGACGTCGACCGTGATCGTGTTGGCCTTCGCGTTCTTGCTCGGCAGCACGTCAGTCTTCGCGCGCGGCAGCATAATCGAGATGCCCTGCTCAAGCGCGGGGATCGTAAGCATGAACGTGACGAGCAGAAGGAACGTCAGGTCGATAAGGGAGTTCATGTCGATCGACGCCTTGGGGCCGCCGATCCTCCCGGCATGTCGGCCACGGCGCGACATCAGGAAGCTCTCCCCTGGAATTCAAGTGCAATGCGCCCGGTGAGGTCGTCCGTGAAACCCTCCATATCGCTCATCAGCGCGCGCACTGTCGCGTTGAGGCGCGTGTGCATGATCACGCCGGGTATTGCCACGAGCAGACCCACGACGGTGGTGACGAGCGCGGACGAAATTGCCGGGGCCATAGTGGCGATTGTCGCGCTGCCCGCCTCGCCCATGTCGGCGAAGGCGTCGAGCACGCCCCACACGGTGCCGAGCAGACCCAACATCGGCGCGAGGGCCACGACCGTGGCGATGGCACCCATGCCGTGTTCCACGCGGATTTCCTCCTCGTCGAGCACGTGTTCGCTGAGAGCCTTCACCAGGCCCATCTCATGCGCGGTGAGAGCCACTTCCACGCCGGGCTGACGTCCCACGAGCAGGCTGCGCACGTCCGGCGCGAGCAGACGCAGCAGGCGCTCGCACGTGGCCCAGTAGATGTTCTCGAGCGGAGAGTGTCCGTTCGGGTGGCGCGCGAGGTAGTATTCAAGCACGTCGTGTCCGCTCATCACGTCGCGCGTCACGCGGCGTGCCGACTGCGACACGCGGGAAAGTCCGCGCCACTTGCCTATGGCTATGGCGACCATGAAAATGCTCGCCGCGATCTGCACGGCAACGATGCCCTGGCCCATAAGGCTCGACTTTATGAAGCCGTTCATCAGGGAGTTTGCAAAGAATCCTGTCATCTTTTCTCCTTTTCGGTTAAATCATTTTGCCCACCTCGGACGATTGCGCTGGTGATCTGCCCTTCGGGAGGCAGGTCGGCGCGGGACTTGCCGCAAGCGGCGAGTACCTTGTCGGTTGTCTGGAAATGCGCCTTGCAGTGGTTCATCAACCATGTAGGCCCGTGCTTGCGCACCATCTCCTCCGCGAGCTCACGCACGCGCGGGTCGCTGCTGCCGCGCGGGATCATGTCGAGCGGCACTTTGTCCACGGGAATCGGACCGTCCTCCACGGCCATCGCGGCGATGGCGCGCAGGAACTGCTCGCGCGCCACTACGGACGCGGCAGCCACGGCGATGTCGTCCTCGGCGCGGTGGCGCTGTTCCACTACGATCTTCTTTCCGCGCTCCTTCAGCGCGCGGCGTATCGTCGTCTCCGTTGGTGCAAACTGGTCCACCACCACCTTCGGACACGCCTGCTGCTTTTCCAGCAATTCCTCAATGCAAGTACCGTGAGCCCACGCGAGGAGGCGGTTGATGTTCTTGATCTTGGCGTAGAGTCGGTTGTACGCGGCGGGGCCGATCTTCACAACTGCGTAGCGGTTCTGGCCGAGCAGCTGGCGCAGTTTCGAACCAACCGTCAGCACGGCCTTGTCCGTCATCTGTTTGCAGTCCCTCACGCCCATTTCGCGCATCGCCGCCGAAAGTTTCTCGTCGGTGTAACAGCACGCGACCACGAGCGGACCGAAGTAGTCTCCCTTGCCTGACTCATCGCTGCCACCATGGGCCGAGCTGCGGCCTGGGTCGAGGATGTCCTCGTATCCGATCGTTGCCACGCCTAGTACGTTTGGTTCAAGGAAGAACTCCACGAAGTCCTGCGCCTTAGAGCCCTGGATGCACAGCTTGCGGCGTCCGTGCTTTTCCTTCTGGTAGAGCGCGCAATTGAAGCCGTCTCCCTCCACGGCCGCCATGGAATACGGGACCTGCCTCGGACGATAGTTGCCGAGCGCGAGCATCGCGAGCAGCTTTTCCTGCTGCTCGGCGTCGAGTTCGTACGTAAATGATGTCTTGGGCTGAGGCATGTCGGCTATTATACCACAATTCTTGCGTCCGGGTGAGACGGAGATTTCTGATTTCGCATTGTCGTCATCTGCGGCGGCGGAGCGACCGCAGCCGCGCAGCGAACGTATGGCGGGCGAAGATGAAATGGACTCCGAAATAGACGACCCCGCCCAGCGCCACGAGCGTGCCGAGCTGCATCACGTTCGCCCACGTACCAGTCCAGCCGCGCGCACCGAGCCAAGAGCGCAACAGCCAAAGCACCACGCCCATCACGGCGGACGCAGCGAGCGTGCGCCCGACGGGACGCGCCAGCGACGCGAAGCCGAGTGCGCCATTCTTGCGTCGCGCGAGCACCGCGAGCCACACGCAGGCGACGCCGGCGCAGAACACGGTTGAGGCCGCGAGGCCCACGTGACGCCATTCGACGGGCAGCAACCACACCGCGAGGATGTTGAGCGTCGCGTTGAGGAACACCATCTTCACGGACACTGCAAGCGGCGTCTTCATGTCCTTCTGCGCCTGGAACCACGGCACGAGCGTCTTCTGCAAGCCGAAGAAGCCGAGTCCGACCGCGTACCACGCCACCGCGCGACTTACGCGCATCGTCGCCGTGACGTCAAACTCCTTACCCTCGTAGATAACGCGGGTGAGGTCCGGTGCGATCACGCCGAGTCCGACGGCGGCGGGGATCATCACAAAGAGGAGATTGTCGGTGGACGAGAGAAATGCCTCGCGCGCACCAGCCACGTCGCCCTTCGCGAAGCAGCCGGAGAACGTGGGCAGCAACACGGTGCCGAACGCGACGCCCACGATGCCAAGCGGCAAATCCATGAGTCGCTCCGCGTAGCCGATCACGCCAGCGGCCCATGGCGACGCGGCCTGCGCGAGCACTTGGTCGAGCATGTAGTTTATCTGCACAGCGCCCGCACCGACGGCCGCCACGAGCATGTTGCGCCACACGAGGCGCGTGTTGGGGTCGCCCCAGCCCGCGCGCGAAGGACGCGGCGACACGCCGCGACGCTTCATGCAATAAAACATGAATGCCATCTGCAGGAACCCGGCGAAGAGGATAGCACCGCTCACCCACACGGCGCGCGACGCGAGTGACAGGCTGGGGATGAAGCAAAGCACGCCGAGCGTGGCAATCCACACAACGTTCAGGAGACACGGCATCAGCGCCGCCGCGGCGAACTTGCCAAGCGCGTTCAACACGCCCATGCCAAACGCCGACCCGCAGATGAACACCATGTACGGCACGAGGATGCGCGTAAGGCGCAACGTGAGGGAGGTGCGTTCCGAGAACGCGGTGCCCCAGTGCAGCGCGGCCGAAAGACCTACCACCGCGAGCGCCGAGACGGCAGCGAGCATGAGAAGACTCATCGTCATCACGGCGCGCGCGAGACGGCGCGCCGACTCCATCCGCTGCGCCTCGACTTCGCCCCTGAACACGGGCACGAACGCAGCAGTGAGCGCGCCCTCGCCGAAGAGCTTGCGCATCATGTTCGGGATCGCGAACGCGAGCACGAACGCGCTCTGCTCCACGCCCGCGCCGATGAGGCGGCTCTGGAACATCTCGCGAACGAGTCCCAGCACGCGAGAGAGCGCCGTCATCGCGCCCACCACCGCCGTGTTCCGCAGTATGCCCTTTCCGCTCATGATTTCTTCTTCGCCTTGCGGTTGCAGATGTGATCTACGGCGGAGGCGAAGTTTTCAGCACCCTTGAGAATCTCGATATCGACGCGCAGATAGTAACAGGGAACTGGAGTGGTCTCAAGGCGCGGGAAGCGCACGGCGTCTTTCTCGGTGGTGATAAGCGCGTCGGCGTGGAGATCGGCGGTCTTGTTGAGCGCGAAGATGATTTCAGAGGAATCGTAGCGATGGTGGTCGGCGTAGCGCTCGCACCAGATCACGCGCGCGCCGAGCTTGCGCAGGGAATCCTCGAAGCCTTGCGGCACGGCGATGCCGGAGAGCGTTGTGAGCGTCTTGCCCTTCAGCCAGTCGAGCGGCAACTCCTCGCGGCTCCACACGTCCTTAAGGAGACGCGGCGCGTGACGGCACTCGATGATTTCGGCAGTCTGGTTGTACTCGCGGATATCGCGGATGACTTCCTCCGAGTTGCCATCGGACTTCGTGAGGAAGATGAAGTCGGCGCGCGAGATGTGGCTCGCAGGTTCGCGCAGGACGCCGCGCGGCAGCATGTGTCCGTTGCCGAAGGGATTCGTCTTGTCGACGAGTACCACTTCAAGCGAATGCTTGAGTCGCTGGTACTGGAAGCCGTCGTCAAGGATGAGCGTGTCGCAGCCGAAACGCGAGATGGCGTAGCGTCCGGCCTTCACGCGGTTGCGGTCCACGAGCACGCACACGCCCGGCAGGTTTGACGCAAGCATGTACGGCTCGTCGCCGCCAGTTGCTGCGTCGAGCTTGATCTGGCGTCCATCGGAGACGACAAGCGGCGGCTGTTCCACCACCTGCTTGAACATCCGCTCCCACCACGGCGCCTCCTTGCGGCGATAGCCGCGCGAGAGGATCGCCACCTTGCGTCCAGCCGCCGCCAGCTCGTGCGCGAACTTTTCCGTGACGGGCGTTTTGCCCGTGCCGCCCGCCGTGACGTTGCCGATGGAGATCACCTGGCAACCGAGCGGGAACCGACGAAGGATTCCCCAGTTGTAGAGTACGTAGCGAACTGCGACGACGAACTGGAAAACCTTCGAGAGAACGTTGAGGAAGGCCAGCAACACGCGCACGCCGCCGGGTTGGTTCTGGTCCGCACCCGGCTGCTGGATGATCTTGACGAGCGCGTGCTCGAGACGCTCGACGTAGCTGACCTTCTGTTTCTGCACGCCTTACTTGATGATCGGCGTGAGTTTCATGTTGCGGAAGTCCGCGTCCGAGTGATCGCCCTGAAGGTAGATCGGGCCGGGTACGAACTCGTCGCTCGTGATTGCGCCGCCGGTGCAGCCAAGGACGGGCTGGTTATCGATGATGTTCACGCCGTTGAGCACCACGGTGAGGTGGCGCTTGTAGAGCGTCACGTCCACGTGCTGCCATTCGTTCGCGGGCTTCTCCGCGGCGACGCGCGGCGTGATGCGTCCGTAGAGCGCGGCCATGTTGTGGCAATTCACGGGCTTGCCGTAGCTGTCGAGCACCTGGATCTCGTAGATGCCGCGCAGGTACACGCCGGAGTTGCACTTCGGCAGCACGCGCACGTCATACGAGAATTTGAAGTCGAAGAAGTCCGCGCGCTTTGTCTTGAGATTGGCGCTCGAGCCGTCGGGCTTGCCATTCGCCTTGCGCTTAATGCGGTTCATCAGCACGCCGTCCTTGAGCGACCAGCCGAAGTAGTTCTTCGGATTCATGCTCTCCCAGCCGTCGATGCCGCCGGCGAGCAGATCAACCGTCTCGCCGAATACGGCCTTGGAAACGTCCGGGGCCGGCGGGAGCGCGGGGATGCGCTTCGCCTTCACGACTTCGGCCTTGCCCTGCGGCTCATTCTTGCCGTTGTAAAACTGGAACGTGATCTCCGCCTCGTCGCCGGCAGCCTTCACGGTAGTGAGGCGGTAACGGTCCTTGCCCGCGCGCTGCTTCATCGTGGCGGTAGCGCCGTCGATCTTGATGTCGTACTGGTCCACGGGCGAGCCGCCGCCCCAGAGCAGCTTGGCCGAGGGCTTGCCGTCCTTGTTGCAGACACCGAGCCAGAACGCGCCTTGTTTCTGGATGGCCCAGCGTCCTGTAGCGCCGTTGCATTTGCAGCAGGCTCCATAGGTGGAAGAAACGAACCCGGCGGAAATAACTCCCGCCGCCAACAGGGTGATGATAGATTTTTTCATGGCGGAGATTATACCATAAATTTATGGTCTTCGTCTATGTGGCGGCCTTTCGTTTCTGGCATGACGAAGATGGCCCAGACCATTTCAATCAGCATCATCACGGCGAAGAACGCAAAAGCCCAAGTTCCAGTGCGCTCGGCCGCAACCGGGAAAAGCCACGAGACGAGCATGCACATTATCCAATGGACCATGCCGCCGAAGCTCTGTCCCTTCGCCCGCACGTCCGGCGGGAAAATCTCAGAGATGAACACCCAGATCACGGCGCTTGCCGAGAACGCCACCGACGCGATGAAGCCGTACACGCCAAGCATCGCCAGCCACGGCGTGCAGGCGTCGCCCAGCGAAACCTGCCAAGCTACGAGTCCGTGCATCGCCGCCATCAACGCACATCCAGATATGAGAAGCGGACGCCGTCCGAACCTGTCGATGAGGAAGAACGCCGCCACGGTGAACACGAGGTTTACCACCCCAACGCCGATCGTACCTGCGAGCGACACGAGTTCGCTCCCTTCGCCGAAGATCATCTTGAAGATGCGCGGCGAGTAGAAGTTCACCGCGTTCACGCCTGACAGTTGACTGAAGAACGCCACCGTGAAACAAAGGAGAATCGGCCTCAGATTGCGCCGTACGAACAGCGGCGCAGATGCTGGATGTATTTCGACCTTACCCCCGCGCGCCGCCAACCACATCGGACTTTCCGGCACCGGCATAAGCGCAGCCAGATACATCACGACCGGAATGCACTCCGCGCCGAGCATCGCACGCCATACCACTGATGCCGATGCTGGTATCCACCGCGCAACGCAGTAATTGGAAATGTACGATACGACGATACCCAGCACAATGCAGAACTGGTTGACGAGCACGAGACGTCCGCGACTCTCCGGCGGCGCGATCTCGGCAATGTACATCGGCACGGCTACCGACACTCCTCCGATGGCGATGCCGCCGATGAAACGCATCCAGCCGAGGACGTGCGGACCAATCGCGCCGCCAGGCGTCACCGCGCATCCCGCAGCCGAAATCAAAAACAAAACGCCCATCCAGACAAGCGTCGGTTTGCGTCCGAACCGGTCACACATCCGTCCCGCCACCAGCGCGCCGAACACTGTGCCGATCAACGCGCCAGCCACGACAAGTCCGTGCCAGAACGGCGCGAGCTTGAACTCGTTTTGAATCGCCTCCTCGCAGCCTGAAATAACTCCTGCATCGAAGCCGAACAAAAGCCCGCCCAGCGAAACTGCACAGACTATCCACCGCAAGCTCATTGTTTTCATTACTAACTCCTTGTCTATAACTTCGTTATGAATTCTTTTAGTTGCTTTCGCTATTGGGAGTTTAGGAGACTTGGAGAATGGGAGAATTTGTAAAATATTCTCCTCAACTCCGAAACTCCAAATCTCCCAATAGCGAAAGCAATCAAAGTTATCCTCATATTCATTTCTGAGCAAAGTGTAGGTGGCGGGCTTTCAATACTAGCTGAGTTCACGCAACTGGATGATTTCCGCACGGCGCGCCTGCGCGTATGCAGCCACATCTAATCCCTCCTCTACGACCGGCGTGACGTACGCCGTTCCACAGACAGCGCAGCAGGCTCCTTCGTTCAAGTGCGCGCCGCATCGCGGACACCGCATCTCCAGCAACTCGCCGCACTGTGTGCAACGAACCCCGCCAGTCGGCGATGCAATCTTCCTCGAAGGCCGATAGAACAGACGCCCTTCCACCACATACGGAACATTGCTTGGACAATGGCAGTTAGGACAAAAACCATGAACAACTGATTGCGGTACATTCGTTGGCGATGCCAGCGTAGCACTTGGCGACGTCTGCTCTTCCTGAAGCGATACGCCTAAAATCTCAGATAGTTTCTTGACCGTTTCATCGGAAAGTTTAGTTGGCTGCCCACCCTCAAACATGGAAAGAGCCGACTGCGTGCAGCCGACCTGCACGGCGAGCTCCGTTTGACGGAGTCCCTTCGTGCGGCGCGCCTCCGCAAAGCGAAGGCATAACTCTTTCGATACGTTGGACATGACGGCGAATAGTATGCTCTTTTCAGGGCGTCTTGGCAAGATGGATATTATCAACAATTATCAACAGATTTATCACAACTCAAGTTATAAACAGGTTATAATAAGTGTGTTTATTACTTACTTATCAACACTAGGTGATAATTCAGTTGATAACTCAGCGCCCTTGATTTCACAACCCGGAAATACGAATAGACGGCAGTCAATCGGTCCATTGTAGAACGGAATTCGCGTTACATAGAACAAATTGATCATTTTTGAGAGTTCAGGGCTACCCGTTAACACGCCGCCAGTATAACCGGGACACTTCTCGTTCATGAATGTTCCGATACGTTCATAGATGGGGGCGAGTTCGGCCGGATCACCAAGGCGTATTCCATATTCGGGATTGAAGAACACGCAGCCACGGGCCTTGTATCCCTCTTTTCCCGTTATGGAGAATGACACAAAGGGTTCAGAGGTTTGTGAAGGAGGAATTGGGGTATCGCCGAAATCGCACGCCTTGAATTGAATATATTTTGAAACGCCCGCGATATAGGCATTGGTCTTGGCGTTTTCAATCGCCTCGGGAGAGATGTCCGTGGCAATTATCGGTGGAAGATCTTCCGTCTTCTCCTGTTCCTGCGCTTCCAGCAGCATTTCCTTCCAAATCTGCTCTGGCGTGGCCCCGAAGCGCTGACGTGGAGCAATGCGCGGTGCCTTCTCCCCTTCGATCATGAGCTTATATCCTTTGATGGACATAAAACCGAAATGCGCGCGCAGTGATCCGGGTGCGCGGTTCATAGCGGCGAGCGCGGCTTCTATGGCCGGTGTTCCGCTTCCGCACATAGGGGAAATGAACGGAGTTTTCCGATCCCAGTGGAGAGCGTCGATGCAGGCAGCGGCAAGAGTTTCCTGCATTGGCGCGGATCCCGGTATCTTGCGGTACCCGCGCTTGCAAAGAGGTGCGCCGCTTGTGTCCAGGTATATGATCATCCTGTCGCGTTCCCAATGCAGGAAAACGGCTGCGCCGCGGTCATAGTCGGAACCTGAATCGGGACGGCTTCCGCACCTGTCGCGAATGCGGTCTACGATTGCGTCTTTGGTCACCAGCGACGGAAGGCGCGTATCGCGTATCGTATCGTTGTTGACGACTGAGAAGACGGAAAAATAGGATTCCGTTTCAATCAAGTTCTCCCAATCGATCGACGCTACTAGACTGTACAATTCGCGTATGTGCCGACAGCGCGCGCGTAACAACGGCACAAGTACCCTATGAGCGGTGCGCAGGCGCAGGTTAAGCCGCAGCACGTCACGCATCGCCCCCTTCACGACGACGATGTTGTCCGCTTCATCTATTATCTTGTATCCAAGTTCGCATACCTCGCGCTTCACCCAAGGGGCAAGGCAGTTAGCGCAAGACAGAACGATCGGATAGGAGCTATCCGTCCACAGTCTCATTGCAAACCTTCTTCTGATGGTAAGGCGTCAATCAACTGACGCGCAACGGCATCATGACGTACAGGAACGGAATCGAGCACTTGATCATCGCAGGCTTCGTTCCATCATTCAACTCAATCGTCACCTCGTCCTCGTCAATGGCCTTGAGCGGATCCATCACGTAAGTGGGGTTGAACACGATTTCTATGCGGCTGCCATCATACTTGATCGGCACGATATCCGTAGATTCGGCGACTTCCGTAGCCGAGGCCGTAACGATGAGCTGGTTTGAGTCGAATATGAGCTTTGTGGAGTTCGTATCCTCAAACATCATCACGCTTGCGCGGTCGAGAGCGTCCAGCAAGAGCTGGCGGTCGACGACGATATGCTCGGCGCATTCGGTGGGGATGACCTGACGGAAGTTAGGATAGACTTCGTCAAGCAGCTTTGAGTAGATGCGCGTGTCGCCGAGGTTGAATGAAATCTGCGTCTTTTCAATGGTGATGCGCACGTCGCCGTCGCTAGTCAGCGAACGCTGGAGTTCGTTGACAACCTTGCCGGGAAGAATGACGTCGCGCTCAGCCTCTGCGGGAAGCTCGATCTCGTGTTCAACGAGAGCAAGGCGGCGACCATCAGTGGCAACCATCGTCAGCTTGCCGTCCTTGAACGACGACAGCACGCCCTTCAACGTCTTGCGCGTGTCATCCTGCGATACGGCGTAAGCAGTCTTGCGCAGCATCTCCTTCATCGTGATTTGCGGAATGACGTACTCAAAGGAATTCTGGTCAGTCGGCAAGGCTGGGTAGTCCACAACAGACATGCCGGCGAGTTTGAACGTGGCGGTGCCAGCGTTGATCACGGCGCGGTCCTGGGCATCCACGGTGACTTCGACAGGACCTTCCGCCGCCTTGGAGACTACGCTGAAAAGAAGCTTCACTGGAAGCGTAGTAGAACCATCCTCCTCAACATCGCACCCGATCACGCTGCGTATCGAGATGTCCAGGTCCGTCGTAGTAAGAAGCAATTGCTTGTCCTTTGCCTCTATGAGTACGTTCTGGAGAATCTGCATCGTGCCTTTCGTGGCTACGATGTTCTGCACTTTTTTCAGTCCTTCGAGGAACTTGGACCTTACGATTTTGAACTTCATGGACAACTCCTTTTGGTTAGACCACTTTCTGTTTTGGGTGGACGGCTAAAATTGTACACTATTTTTGGTATTGAAGTAAAGTATGAAGTAAAAAATATTAGGCGTGTTGATACTGTTCACAAGTAAGCGAGACAGCGTATTCCGTAGGGGCAGAAGCCTTCTTGGGGTGTTGATAGCGTTTTCGCTAACTTGTTGTCAGCGGAGAACAACTCTTTTTTCTGTTGATAGGTGTTCATAACAAACGTCGTTGTAAACAGCTTATGCACGGCTTGTCGGCAGGTTGTCATTTCGATAGTTCTGACGGATTTCGTCCGAGTTGAGACGTGAGGTTTTCAATTACTTTGCGCAGATCGCTCTCGACGTCAATTCTCTTTTGGATAGTCTGTGCGCCATGGTAGACCGTCGCGTGCGTCTTCCCAAATGACCTGCCGATTTCCACGAGCGAACGCGTGGTGAGCTTTACGGAAAGGAACATGGCGACCTGACGCGGCGTCACGAGCGTCTGCGTTCGCTGCGGGGATAGAATGTCGGAAAGCGTCACGCCGTAGAATTCCGTGACGACTTTCATGATGTCCTCGACCGTTAAGTCCTTGATCGTCTTTTCCTGTTCGATTGAATCCTTGAGAAGATGCTGCACGATTTCAAGCGTCATCGGGATATTTGGATTCAAATCGATGAATGTGATGACGCGGCTGATTGCGCCTTCAAGCGCGCGGACGTGCGAGCGGATGTTTTCTGCGATGTACTTCAGGATTTCCTCGGGGATGACGCGTCCCGCACTTTGCATCTTTACCTTGAATTTGAGAATTGCAAGTCGGGTTTCGTATGATGGTGCTTCGATTTCTACAACCATTCCCTGCTTAAACCGGCCAGTCAGGCGCTCTTCGCATCCCTTCAAGTCCTTTGGCGCAACATCGCTCGTCATGACTACCTGTTTCTGGTAGGTCATGAGAGAGCTGAACGTGTTGAAGAATTCTTCCTGGAATTGTCGTTTGTCGGCGATGAACTGAACGTCGTCGAGAAGCAGGACGTCCACCTTGCGGTAGCGCTCGCGGAACGCCGGCATTGCGTTGTTGGTGAGTGCGTTGATATATTCGTTCAAGAAGGTTTCGGACGTGATGTAGCAGACTGAAGCAGCGGGATTGTTTTTGAGAACGTAGTGTCCGATCGACTGCATCAAGTGCGTCTTGCCAAGACCCGTGCCTCCATAGATGAAAAGAGGATTGTTCGACGTGCGTCCCGGACCATTCGCAACGGCCATTGCCGTAGCATGGGCAAACGAGTTGGACGGACCTACGACGAAGTTCTGGAACGTGTAGTTTTCCGTAAGGGGAAGTGTGGATGGCATCCCCATTAAAGATGGCGTTGAAGAGGAAGATGGCTTCAGTAAATGAGCTGGCGAAGGTTGCGGTTTTTGAACAACGGAAGCGCCGGCATTTTCAGCGATGTCAAAAACGACTTTCGCCGATGGATGGCCTAAAGCGTGAAGAGCGCTTTCAATGGGTACCTTGAAAAGAGTAGTGAACCACTCTACCTGCAAGGCTTCAGCCACGCCAATGCTAAGCGTATCCCCTTTTAGTTCATGCGATATGAACAGCGGAAAGTAGCGCTCCATTTTGCTACGGTCGCTCTCCGTTGTAAACTGTTTCCTCACCAGTTCAACAATCTGCTCCCACAATCCTCCAGGAGCTATTGACGAATCTACTTCAGACATGCCTTTTCTTCCTTGAAAGTTCACCACTATTCAATCATATTTTGGGGTAAAAGCCACGCACAAAAAATGATAATATGTCTACAAGTTATCTACAGGTATTGTTGATAAGTTACGGGAAGACACAATATCTAAAGTGAATTGAAGAATCGCTTCATGTCTTTTGGTGTTTTGCATGAAAGCAGCTGTTCGCGATTGTCGGCGTTCTGGAAGATGCGGATAAAGGTACTGAGCATCTGAAGGTAGGAAGCGTTCATTGAATCCGGTATGAGCATGAGACAGATGATCTGGATCTTTGAATGGTCGATTGTCTCGTAGTCTGGTATGATGCCATTGTCGTTTTTCGAGTTGTCGACAAGTGCAATGACGCCGCATATCTGCCTGACGGCCGCCGTTCGCCCGTGAGGTACGGCGATGCCGTAGTCAAGGCCGGTGGCCATTGATTCCTCACGTTTGTATACGGCTTGCTTGGCTTCATCAACTTTGGTCACGATGTCGGGAAAACGCTGCCCGGCGATATCGACTAGCTGTTCGATTGCCTCTTTCTTAGAATAGGCGCGGAAGGTCGGGAACATAGCGAACTTGTCGATGTACTTTTTGAGGACCTCGTGTTCGGGAGTTGTTCCCTTCTCGGCAGAGTCCTTCGAAGGGTTCTTCCTTGACTGCAGAATGTAGAGCGTCAACGCACCTGCCAAAAACGAGATGCATGCGACGGCGAGTGTTGGAAGGACTTGTACCATCGTATCCTTGGGTTTCAGGTTTGAACTGATGGAGGGTGTGCCGACTCAGTTTGCGCGGGCGGGGGCTGTACAGTCGCTTCATCAGCGGCCGGGTGGGGCACTGGCATGAAGAGCAACATGACCCAGGCAACGACGCCGCTGACAACGCCGACGAACGCGCCGATCTTGATCCAGTCGCCGAACTTGATCGGGTGGTAGCCGTGCTTTTCCAGGAGACCCGACGCCACGATGTTCGCGGTGGAACCGACCACGGTGACGTTGCCGCCGTAGCAGGCGCCGAAGAGAAGGGCCCACCAGAGCACGGAATAGTCGGATGAAATTTTCAGCATATCCTGGACCACTGGCGTGAACGACGCGACAAAGACGATGTTGTCCACAAACGCCGATCCAAGCGACGAGATGAGGATGACGAGCGGAATCATGCCGTTCGGCCCGCCCTTTACGTGCTGGGTGAGCGTGCTGGCCAGGTTTTTCGTGATTCCGTTGTGGCTGAGCGAGGCCGATATGGCGAAAAGAAGCATGAAGAACAGGAGCGTCCACCATTCGACTTCATGTTCCACATAGTGTCGCGCGCGCGAAGGACGGAGGATCATGAGGATGCCGGCGATCACGAGCGGCGTCATGATGAGGAAAGCGTTTTTGTTGTCGGCACCCATCAATCCGAGCACCCCTTCTATCTGGTGGTGGAAGGCGATGACAACCACCGTTGTCAGCAAGACGAATAGCCCTGCCTTGTAGGGGATCTTAGCAGTCGGTCCAAGTCCCAGTTTCCGGTGGTTTTCCATTGCCTTCGACATTTCCTGAATGGCATTCCGGAACCAGAACACCGTGATGGCGAACGTACAGACGAGCGCAACGAACGCCACGGGGGTTGCACCGACCAGGAACTGAGAGAACGTGAATCCGGCGTGGCTGCCGATGTAGATGCCCACCGGATTGCCCAGCATTGTGGCAGAAGAGCCGATGTTGGTGGCCATCACCGCGATCAAGACGAACGGGTGGGGACGAAGCTTCAGCGTGTCACATACCTGGAACACGAGGGCAAGCACGACGACGATGGACGACACCTCGTCCACCACAGACGCCAGTACGGACGAGAGCAGACACAGTATTGCCGTGAACGACACGCCGGTCATTCTTTTTCGGCTTATGATCGCCTGGATGATCCATGTCAGAAAACCGAGGTCCTTCAGCACGCCCACGATGATCATCATGCCGACGAGGAATAGGATGATGTCGAGTTCCGCGCCGAGAACGACCGACTTGAGCGTCATCGCCTTGCATGCCACGAGCAATGCGACGCCGATGAACGCCACGCCCACGCGCCGCTCCCAGAAAAGGAGCGTCGTGGAGATGACCGCCGAAAACACGGCAAGCGTCAGGGCCTGCGTGGAATTTGTCGCGAGGCCGGCCTCGAGTCCACCGAACGTCACGCCGCACACGATCAACGCGAGCAGCAGGAATTTTGGATTGAAGAACTTCATTGTACTCACTCCCTAAATATCTTGTTGAGAAATTCCGTGAGTTTTACTACGCCGACGAGGCGGTCACCTTCCCGAACGTAGCATTTGGAGCTCTTGTGGCGCATCATCTCGCATGCGATCTGCACGGCGGGGCTGTCCGGCGAGACAGTTGGGTACTTGCCGTCAAGGATTGTGGTGAGCGGCGTCGTGGACTCGTCGTCCAGAACCCGCACGAATGGCTCGAAGTCGAGAATGGAGGAGATGTCCTCCATCCACAGCACGTGCTCGGGAATGCAGGCGCGCAGCAGGTTGTCCGCACGCGCCACGCCCTTGAGACGGCCTTCGGAATCGACGACCGGAAGTTCGGACGTGTGTTCCGAAATGAGGGCGTTGATGCAGGTCTGGAGCGTGTCGTCAGAACGAAGCGCCTTGTATTCGCGCTTCATGATGTCTGCGGCTGTGAGGAACCTGGGCAGATAAACTTCGCCGTTCTTGAAGAAGCGGTAGATTTCGCCTGCGTTTGACATCGCCGCGACGAGGTTGAACTGCTCTCGGTCGCTGAGGACCGTTCCAAGAACATGGAGTACCTTCAGGTACAGGGCGGGGTCTTCGCGCGGAATGAGAATCAGGAACACGATGTGCACCTTGTTCGAACTCTCCTCAGACCACTGGATTCCGCGTTCGCTCGTGGCTATCGCGGCATACGGCCTGTCCAGACCCTCCACTCGGGCATGTGGCACGGCAAGACCGTCCATCAGCACCGTCGATCCTTCCTGTTCACGGGCCAGCACCGCATCGGCTAGAGCGTCGCCTCCCGACAAGTTATAGCGCTTGGCAAGTCTGGATGCCAATGCGCGCACGACCTCATCACGTGACATGTTGCCACAATGAGGCATCACGTCTTCAACCTCGAAGAACGTCGTCAAATGTATCTCATTTGTTTTCACGCCAGTTAGTATACCTCTTTTAGCCGTTCACTGCAACCCCAAAAGTAAATAACGCATAACATTCATTGACGTTTTATATGTCCCCGTTTGATTATGATGGCAAGTACGGCAATGTCCGCTGGATTGACACCGGGAATTCGCGCTGCCTGTGCGAGAGTCTCTGGTCGAAACTTCTTGAGTTTCTCGCGGCTTTCAAAGCGCACGGCAACACATGCGTCATAATCTAGCCAAGCGGGAATACGGATTGTTTCGTCTTTTTTTGCCCGCGCTGCCGCAATCTCTTCCTGCCGGATGTATCCTGCGTAATGGTGCCTGATCCAGAGTTGTTCGATGATGGACAAGGCGTCATCCTGACTGAACGGGAAATCCTTTATGTGGCTGCTGACAAACTCGTGGACCATGTCAAGCGACTGGCAGAGATTCAAATGCGATGTCAAAGGCTTTCCCTCAATTCTCAACTTTTTCGCGGAACCATTCTCTAGCTCCTCAATGCTGGAATGTATATGGCGCGTCTTTTGACGAATGTCACTTGGCAAAACTCCAATGCGGTCTGCGGCATGCATTAAACGGAAACGTGCATTGTCTTGTCGGAGAATGAGCCGCCGTTCGGCTCGGCTTGTAAACATCCGGTATGGCTCATCAGTACCCTTCGTTACAAGGTCGTCAATCAGGACTCCAATGTAGGCATCCTGTCTGCTTAGAATAAGAGGCTCTTTTCCTAGCACGGAGAATGCTGCGTTGATTCCCGCCATGATCCCCTGCGCGGCGGCTTCTTCATATCCAGTCGTTCCGTTGATTTGTCCGGCAAAGTACAACCCGCCAATTCTCTTAGACTCAAGTGTGTGCGACAGTTCACGGGCGTCGATTCCGTCATATTCGATTGCGTATGCGTAGGCAAGGAACTCGGCATGCTCGAGACCTGGTACAGAATGGACAAGTTGCTCTTGCACTTCTTTCGGCAAACTGTTTGAGAGACCGTTGGGATAAATGATTGTTCCAGCAAGGTCTTCTGGCTCCAGCATTACATGGTGGCTTTCGGCTGCTGGGAAGCGGACAATCTTGTCCTCAATCGACGGACAGTTCCGTACGCCAGTTCCCACAATTGCCCCTCCATACAATGCGCTATCCTGTAAGTGCGTTCGGATTATTTCATGTGAACGCGGAGTTGTATGCGTAGCAAAACAACTTACACATGGTGCATTCACAGGCCATGGAGCATAGTGTTCTGTTGAAAACAGATTATGTTTCCACGTGGAAACAGAAAACAAGTCCGGCTGCAAAACCACTTTTGATTGTCCATGTAGATCATGTAAAACATCTGTATGTCTTGACGGTGTTCCCGGCTCTCCATGGTTTAAACCTTCCTCCAAAGAGTTATGTAATTGGCTCAAGGTATTTGCTGATTCCGTCGAACTAGTAGATGGCAACATAGAGTGGCCTTGGCTAAACTCGTTGCGTGAACTAGGTTGCTTTATAGGTATAATCCTACCTAAGCCTATAAAATCGCGGTATTCATCTCCCTTCTGGGATCCAATGGAACATTGGCTTGGCACATCCTTGTCGAAAAGATTACGTTTCCACGTGGAAACATGGGTATCGTCACAAGACGATCTGGTATTGAAATCTGTGTGTAAATGCGGAGAAAAAGACGATGAAATAGCGTTTGGTGTACGAAGTGAAAAGTAATACGGATGCTTTTCTCCAGGCTGTTCAATGGTTTTGGAGAAGTCAATAGACCGTGCAGAAAGTCGAGGTGGAGTGCCAGTTTTGAGTCGGGTAAGAGTAAATCCGAGTTGGCGCAAAGAGTTGCTGAGCTGGTCAACAGCAGGGCGGCCATCTCCACCTGATGGCATGGATTCTTTTCCGATGAAAATACGACCGCCGAGGGATGTGCCGGTGGTAAGAATGATGTTGCGGGATGGAATGAATCCGTGTTCAGCGGTCTCTACACCTATTACATGGCGCGTCTGGAGTGCTTCTTTTCCATCAGAAGAACCCTCAACTTTGACTTCAACTACTGCATCTTCAAGAACATCCAGCATTGGCTGTGTGGCGATTACACGCTGCATTCGAAGGGTGTATTCGCGTTTGTCGCATTGTGCGCGGGTGGCCTGGACAGCGGGTCCGCGACTAGTATTGAGTGTCTTTTCCTGTAATGAAGTCAGATCGGCGTTGAAGCCCATTTCACCGCCTAGAGCATCAAGTTCGAAAACGAGGTGGCTCTTGGCGAGTCCGCCAATCGAGGGATTGCATGGCATTTGCGCAATTGAGTCCAGGCGGCTGGTGATGAGGAGGGTTTGCACGCCCATGCGTGCGGCAATGAGGGCTGCTTCAGCACCTGCATGGCCGCCACCAACGACGATGATATCATACTTTGCTTGCATGGCGTTTAGTATATCAAATCTAGTTTGAGTGTGGTTGATTAATTATCTCACGCAGGGGGGACTCACGCAGAGGCGCAGAGAGGCAGAGAGTGCAGAGATTTGGGATTGGCATGTCTATTCGTTTAGCCGCAAAGAACGCACGCAAAGAGCACAGAGTTTTGTAGAATAATTGCTTTCGCTATTGGGAGATGGGGAGTTTAGGAGGTTAGGAGGGTGAGATTTAGAGTAAATATAAAATACTCTCTAATCTCCGAGCCTCCAAACCTCCCAGTAGCGAAAGCAATGGATGCGAGTCGGATAGTGTGGAGTGGGGGGATGGTTCTCACGCAGAGGCGCAGAGAGGCAGAGAGCGCAGAGATTTGGAATTGGCATGTGTCTATTTAACCGCAAAGAACGCAAAGATCGCAGAGTTGTAGGATAATTGCTTTCGCTATTGGGAGATGGGGAGTTTAGGAGATTAAGGGGTGAGATTCAAAGTATAATTATAATACCTCCTAATCTCCAAGTCACAAATCTCCCAGCAACGAAAGCAATAAGAAGCTGAGACATTCCCTACTTTGCGATCTTTGCGTTCTTTGTGGCCAAATAATCGAGGGAAAATTACTTTAAAACTTCTCTGCGCTCTCTGCCTCTCTGCGTCTCTGCGTGAGACATCGCCCACTGAAGTCCACTAGGCACCATTTGCTTTCGCTACTTGGAGATTGGGAGTTTATGGGAGTTTAGGAGATTTGGAGAAATCAGATTGGATGTAAGCCTGAGCACAGCAGATGATGAGAAACAATGTGGAAGATGTCAAGTTATAAACAAAAGAGTGTATAATAGTTAGTTGAAAGTTATGAGTCATAAGAAAATGTATAGAGATGCATTTCGCCCTTTATTTTCAAGGGTTAAACGCTAGTCCCCAAAAAATCAAGAAGAAGATGTTATAAAAAACTCAGGAAATATCTACTAGTTATCAACAATGAGCGAAAGATAAAATTAATGCGGGTATCATTCATGGGTTTTGCCTTTTGCGAAGCAATTGCCTTCACTTGGGGCGCGCAGGAGGGCGCGCCCCAAGGAAGAGCAATGGTAAAGCACTTGGTTAGGCGATTCCAAAAACACCACAATTACCATTGACATACCTACCGGTAGGTATGTTATACTATGCGCCATGCCCAAGAAAGGACAGAGAAACCCTGAAAGAACACGTGCACGCATACTTGCGAGCGCGCTGGCGCTGTTCGCCAAAAAGGGATACGTACACACGACGTTCACGGATATTGCCGCGCGGCTGGAAATGACAAAGGGCGCTGTGTACTGGCACTTCGAGTCGAAGCAGGCGCTCCTGATGGCGCTCATCGACGAGATGCTGGAGAAGTTCAAACGACAGATTTCCGAGCTGCTGCCAGACGGCGAGACATCGTTCGACGGCCTGTCGTTTCCCGTGGTGGCGGACATGATGGTGCGCAACGCGGCGCAAATCATCGGCGACGTGAAGGGCACTGCGTTCTTTCTGCTAATCCACGAGCAGATCCAATGGGCGGAGGAGTCCATGGACCAGGTGCGCGAGGACCTGATGCGCAACCGGAGGTTCGGACCATGGGCCGCGTTCAAGACCTCTCTTGAGAACGACGTGCGCGCTGGGCGAGTGCGGCCCGACGTGGATCCCGTCCAGGTGGCGAGCGTCTGCATCGCAATCTGGGACGGCCTCGTACACATGCGGATCGCGAAACTGCTCCAGTGCGACCTGGAGGACACTCTGCGCAAGTCCTACGCGGCAGTCTGGGAGTCAATTAGAATGACTGCGAACCGGTTCTCGACAGCCACGGTCGCCGGATGACGGATGTCGAATGTCGAATCCAATTTCAGCAAAGGAACAAACAAATGAACGACAACGAAGAAGCGAAGAAAAGCAAGGGCGGCGCAATCGGCGCCGTGATCGGAACGTTGGTGCTGGCCGCTGCATGCGCCGTGGGCGGGTGGATCGCTAACGATCTGTGGCCGAAAAAGGAGGCTGAGAAGCCGCAGATGCCCCAAATGGTCACAACGGTCGCCGTGAAGGAAGTCGAGGAGCGCATTTACAACCTCCCCGAGAAATTCGTGGCGCACGCCGAGGCGATGCAGGAGGTGGACCTTCTGCCGCAGGTTGACGGCTACATCAAGGAGATCAAGTTCAAGGAAGGCGACATCGTGAAGGCCGGCTCGGTCCTCTACGTGCTGGACGACGAACGCTACCGCGCCGTCGCCAACCAGCGCAAGGCCGACCTCGAGGCCGCCGAGGCGGAGGCGCGTCGCGCCGAGCGTTACTGGGAGCGCATGCAGAAGGCGGACGCGCGCGGCATCACGCAGAAGGAGCGCGACGACGCGGAAGCCGGCGCCGACAAGGCCAAGGCCGCCGTCCTTCAGGCGAAGGCCAACCTGGTGGTGGCCGAGTACGACCTCAAGAAGGCTGTCGTGGTGGCGCCGATCAGCGGACAGATCGGCAAGACTGCCGCCCACGTGGGCGACTACGTGGCGCCGTCGAAGGGCGCGCTCGCGCGCATCGTGCAGATCGACCCCATCCGCGTAACGTTCCCGCTCACCGACCGCGCCTACATCGGCTGGCGCGCCGCCTTGAAGAAGGGCAAGGCGCCGGACTACCGCATGCGCCTCATCCTGCCTGACGGCAGCGAGTACGGCGAGGAGGGCAAGTGGGACTTCGACGACAACGAGATGAGCAAGGATACGGCGACGATCATCATGCGTCTCTCCTTCCCCAACCCCGACCGCATGCTCATCCCCAACAGTTACGTGACGCTTCTCACGGACCGCAAGGTTCCCCCGAAGATGGCAAGCATTCCTCAGCAGGCGATATTCGACCTCACGGGCGGCAGCCAGGGCGTGTGGGTGTTGAAGGACGACGATACGGTCGAAGAGCGCGTTGTTGAGGTACGCGAGATGAGCGAGGGCTGGTCGCCCGTCGTCTCCGGACTCAAGCTCGGCGAGAAGGTGATAATTTCCGGCACGGGCAAGCTCGCGCCCGGCATGAAAGTAAAGGTGGTTGAGCCTACCATGAACGACGACCTCGACCCCAACTACCAGTCGCCTGTGAAGGAGTAGGTAGTAGATGATGCGGTTTCTCCAGGCCGTTTCGGCGTGGCTGGCGAAGTGGACGCCGCTCTTCATCGCCCTTGTGGCGGTGGGGACGTACTTCGTGCCCGATGCATTCGGGTGGGTGCGCGGCGACACGCAGACGGCCGTCCTCGGCGTGATAATGCTCACGATGGGCATGACGCTCAAGGACGAGGACTTCAAGATCCTCGCGTCGCGTCCGCAGGACATGGTCATCGGCGCGCTCGCGCAGTTCACGTTCATGCCGCTCATCGCGTGGACGCTTGTCCGCGTCTTGGGACTGCCGCGCGAGGTCGGCGTGGGGCTGATGCTCGTGGGTTGCTGCCCCGGCGGCGTCTCATCCAACATCATGAGCTTCCTATGCAAGGGCGACGTGGCGTTCTCGGTGGGGATGACGACGGTTTCGACCCTTGCGGCTCCGCTGATGACGCCGTTCCTGATGCTGTGGCTCGCGGGGGAGACCGTGGACGTTGACGCAATCGGGATGTTCAAGTCGATCTTGATCGTAACCATCCTGCCGATCGCGCTTGGGTATGCGTTCAACGCGGCGTTCGGGAAAAGGAACTGCTACCGCGAGGTGCTGAAGGTGATGCCGGGCATTGCGGTGCTTGGACTCGCGTGCATCGTGGGCGGGGTGGTGTCCGCGCACGGCGCGAGCATCGTGAAGTCGGGCGTTCTCATTTTCGTGGGCGTGTTCCTGCACAATTCGCTTGGTTACGTGCTGGGCTATCTTTCCGGCGTTGCGGCGCGGTTCCCGCAGTCGAAGCGGCGGACGATCTCCATTGAAGTTGGAATGCAGAACGCGGGGCTCGCGACCGTGCTAGCGGGCAAGCACTTCCCGACAATGCCGGAGGCGGCTGTCGCCTCGGCGGTCTCGTGCGTGTGGCATTCCGTCTCGGGCGCGCTTCTTGCGGGTATCTTCAACATGGCTGATGCGCTCGTTGCCAGCACAAGGAAACAGTTACGAGGATTAAAATAATGAAGCTAGGAATAAGAGAGTCGATTGACAAAATCAAGACGTTCTCGCGTATATTCGTGGAACGTCCCAGGTTCGCGATGGTGATCTCCATCGTGCTGACGATGGCGGGCGCGATGGCGATCTTCAAGCTGCCTATCTCGCAGTACCCGCGCCTCACGCCGCCGTCGATCTCCGTGTCGTACAGCTACCCCGGCGCGAACGCAAAGGAGATCCTCAACACCGTCGCGATGCCTATTGAGGACGAGGTGAACGGCGTGGACGACATGCTCTACATGGTCGGCTCCTGCTCCGACACCGGCGACTACCAGCTGCAGGTGTCCTTCGAGGTGGAGTCGGACCGCGACATGGACATGGTCAAGGTGCAGAACCGCGTGGCGCAGGCCGAGGCGAAGCTGCCGACCGAGGTGAAGCAGCTTGGCGGGCGCATCCGCGCGCAGGCAGAGGACATGCTCGGCGTCATCTGCCTCCGCTCGCCGAAGGGCACGATGTCGCGCCTTCAGATCAGCGACTACATCTACGGCAACATCCAGCCCGTGCTGCTGCGCATCCCCGGCGTGGGCGAGGCCACGGTCTACGGTCCGCGCCTCTCGATGCGCGTGTGGATGGACCCCGACCGCATGGCCGCGCAGGGCATAAACTCTGAGGAAGTGATCGCGGCAGTTACGCGCCAGAACGTGCAGGCGTCTGTCGGCGCCGTGGGCGCGTCGCCAATTCCCGCGCACGGCGCGAAGGTCTACACCCTCACCGCCAAGGGCCGACTGATGAAGCCCGAGGAGTTCAACGAAATCGTCATCCGACGCGACGACAAGGGCGGCATCGTGAAGCTCAAGGACATCGCGCGCACGGAGATCGGCGAGCAAAACTACATGTTCACCGGACAGTTCAACGGCGGCAACGCCGTGTCCGTAGCCCTCCAGCAGAAGCCCGGCGCGAACGCCATCGCCACGATGAACCAGATCCAGAAGGAGATGGACCGCCTCGCGCAGTCGTTCCCCGACGACCTGGAGTGGATCACCCCGTACGACGCCACCGACTACGTGCGCATGTGCGTGAAGGAAATCGTGATGACGCTCGCCATCACGTTCGGCCTCGTGGTGCTCGTGTGCTACCTCTTCCTGCAGGACTGGCGCGCCACGCTCATCCCGTGCCTAACGATCCCCGTCTCGCTCTGCTCAACGTTCATCCTCATGGCCATTCTCGGCTACACGATCAACATCCTCACGCTGTTCGGTCTGGTGCTCGCGATCGGCGTGGTGGTGGACGACTGCATCGTCGTGGTCGAGCGCGTGCAGTTCCTCATCGAGACGCGCGGCCTCAACGCGAAGGAGGCGACGATCCAGGCGATGAGCGACGTGACGAGCGCCGTCATCGCGACGACGCTCGTGCTCCTCGGCATCTTCGTGCCCGTCGGCTTCATGAGCGGCATCACGGGCCGCATCTACCAGCAGTTCTCCGTCACGCTCTCCGCCGCTGTGTGCTTCTCCACGCTGTGCGCGCTCACGCTCGCGCCGGCTCTCTGCTCGCTCATCCTGCGCGAGTCGCGTCCGTACAAGCACGGTCCCCTCGCCTGGTTCAACTGGGCCGTCGAGAAGTTCAAGGGACTGTTCGTCACGGCCGCGAAGTGGCTCGCAAGCCGCATCTTCCTCGCGGGCGTCCTCCTTTTGCTCACTGTCCTCGTGACCGTGTCGCTCTTCACCAAGACGCAGACCGCGTTCCTTCCTGACGAGGACCAGCGCGTGGTCTTCGCTTCTATGGAGATGCCCGAGGGCACCGCGCGCGACCGCAGCCGCGACGCCGCCCTGCGCGCCGTCGACCTGCTGCGTACGCTGCCAGAGGTGGAGAGCGTCCTCACTATCACAGGATGGGGCATGATCGGCGGACGCGGCGAGAACCAGACCACGCTCATCATCGACCTCAAGGGCTGGGACAAGCGTCCGCTGCCGGAACAGCACGCCGCCATGCTTGTCGGCAAGATCCAGGGGCTGCTCGCGGCGGTGCCGGAGCCGAAGTGGCAGGTGTTCATGCCGCCCGCCATCCCCGGACTCGGCATGGCGAACGGAATCTCCGTGCACATCCAGGACAAGGCGGAAGCCGACCCGATGAAGATGGACGAGGTGAAGAACAAGCTTCTCGCGAAGATCAACGCGAACCCGAACGTGCTGATGGCGTTCTCCGGCTACAACGCGAAGACGCCCCACCTGAAGTTCAACCTCAACCGCGAGAAGACGGAGATGTTCCACGTGCCCGTGGCGACGATCTACGCGACGCTCCAGAACTACCTCGGCTCGCGCTACGTGAACGACGTGAACCTCGGCACGCAGGTGAACCGCGTGACGGTTGCCGCCGAGGCGTCCGCCCGTGACACGCCCGAGGCGGTGGAGCGCCTCTACGTGCGTTCCGACACCGGCGCGATGGTGCCTGTCGGCTCCCTCGGCACGATCACGCACGAACTCGGTCCCCGCGCCATCAACACGCGCGACAAATACGTGACCGCCCAGCTCACCATCTTGCCGAAGCCCGGCGTGCCGTCGGGCCTCGTGATGAACGAGCTGCGCGACCTGTTCAAGGCCGAGCTGCCGGACGGCTTCGGCTACGACTGGGCCGCGCTCTCCTACCAGGAGCAGCGCAACGAGGGCACGGCCGCGCCGCTCATCCTGCTCGCGGTGCTCTTCGGCTATCTGTTCCTCGTCGCGCAGTACGAGAGCTGGACGATCCCGATGCCGGTGATGCTCTCCATCTTCGTGGCTGTGTTCGGCGCGCTCCTGGGCCTCAAGTACTGGGGCATCTTCGCCACGGGCAAGCCGTTCGCGCTATCGATATACGCGCAGCTCGGACTCGTGCTCCTCGTGGGACTCGCCTCCAAGAACGCCATCCTGCTCGTGGAGTTCGCGAAGGACAAGCGCGAGAACGAGGGCTACTCCATCGTGGATGCGGCGGGCGCGGCCGCAGGCGAGCGTCTGCGCGCGTTGCTGATGACGGCGCTCACCACGCTCCTCGGCACGCTCCCCATGATGATCGCAACCGGCGCGGGCGCCGCGAGCCGCAACCACCTCGGCACGACCGAGTTCTGGGGAATGTTCGCGTCGGTCGTGTTCGGCATCCTGCTGGTGCCTGGCCTCTACGCGCTCTTCCAGACATGGCGCGAGAGGGTCAAGCGCTTCTTCGAATACCTGTCGGCGCGCGCGCGCCGCCGCCGCGAGCTGAAGGCCAGGATCTGATTTAGAAAAGGAGAAAGGAAATGATACGAGAGACATGCTTCATCGGTGGCGCCGCGCTGTGCGCGCTTGCGCTGGCCGTGGCCGGATGCAAGGGCTGGGCCGTGGGTCCGGACTACAAGGAGCCGGAAGTCAAGGCCGCCGACGTGACGTTGCCCGACGCCGGGTACCCGACGACGAACAAGACCGAGACCGGCGAGCTGAAACCTGCCGAAGGGAAGGACGACACGCGAAAGGAAATCTCCGCAGAGTCGATAAAGTCGTGGTGGACGCAGTTCAACGACGACGTCCTGACGGATCTCGTCGACACTGCGGTATCCAACAACCTCTCCTTCCTCATGGCGCAGGAACGACTCGTCCAGGCGCGGTGGACGCTCGTGGGAGCGCGCGCAGCGTTCCTGCCGAGCATCACGATGGACGGCACCTACACGCGCTCTGGCGCGCACGGCTTCACGAGCTCGCGCGGCGGCAGCGGCACGGCCTACCACGGCGACCACTGGAACAGCGGCTTCGACGCGTCGTGGGAAATCGACGTCTTCGGCGGCACGCGCCGCCAGTACGAGTCGGCGGAGGCCCAGCTCGACGCGACCGCCTGCTCGCTCGACGACGCCTGGGTGTCGCTCACTGCCGAAATCGCCAGCACCTACGTGGAACTGCGCACGGTCCAGGAGCGACTCAAGGTGGCGCGCGCGAACCTCAAGCTACAGAGCGAGACGTACGACATCCTCAAGTCGCGCCTCGACAGCGGCATCGGCGACGAGCTCGCCGTCAAGCAGGCGAAGTACAACGTCGAGCAGACACGCGCCTCGCTACCGAACCTCCACGCGAGCGCGGAGCAGTACATGAACGCGATCGCGATCCTCGCAGGCAAGATGCCGGGCGCACTCCACGACGAGCTCCGCCCGCTGCCCGCGCGCGACTGGCTCATCGTGCCGCAGCGCGTCGCCGCCATCCCGCTCGACGTGATACGCCGCCGTCCCGACGTGCGCGCCGCCGAGCGCTCGCTCGCCGCGCAGGTTGCCTCCGTCGGCGTGGCCAAGGCACAGTTCTTCCCGAAGTTCTACATCAACGGCTCCATCGGACTCGACAGCATCGACGCCAACAAGTTCTTCCGCCGCGACGCTTTCATGGGCTCCATCGGCCCGGCCTTCCGCTGGCCGATCTTCCAGGGCGGCAACCTCATCGCGGCCATGAGGTCCGCCGAGTCGAAGATGTCCGAGGCCGCGCTGAAGTACGAGCTCGCCGTGCAGAATGCCTACGGCGAGGCGCGCAATGCCTACAGTTCCTACACGCAGGAGTATCACCGCTACCAATCCCTGGAGGACGCCGTGAAGGCCGCGCAGGACGCTGTCAACATCTCGCAGGACCTCTACCAAAACGGCCTCAAAGACTTCAACAACGTGCTCGACGCACAGCGCTCGCTGCTTACCCTCGAGGAGTCTTTGACCATCAGCAGAGGCAAGATTACGACCAGCCTGATCTCCCTCTACAAGGCGCTTGGAGGCGGAATCGCGCTGAAGTGATCCAGACCTCGGCAAAACTTTTTTACATTTTACTGTTGCCATTGTCGCAGATTTCTACTATCCTATTCAACCGTGACTGCGCGGACTAGGTTTGCGCGGCCCAAAAAACTGTCCTAAAGAAGGTAGAAAACAACATGAACAAGGCTGTACACGCGCTCGTCTACGTGATTCTGGCTGTCGCCGGCGTCGCGCTGTATTTCGAGTTGAACCTGTTTGAGAAGAAGGAACTGCTGAAGGATAGCAACGAGCAGCTTCGCAACTGCATCGTCAAGCTCTCGTCCTTCATCGAGGCCGAGGATGCTACTCCTGGCGCAAACCTCGCGGCCAAGAAGGACGTATCCCCCCGCGAGGCGCGCGAGGTCGATGACCCCGATACGGAGAACCTACTCGAGGACTACCATCCCGAATACGAGAAGACCGACGTGAAGCTCATGAAGTGGGGCGACTCGCAGGCCGCGCAGCTCCGCAAGCTCTACGCACTGGACTCGGAAGGCAACAAGCAGCCTGACCAGGCGAATCCCGGCCGCTTCGTCACGAAGGGGCCCGGCACGGCGCAGGAGCTTGTCGACTCCATCACCGACCGCGCGTCCAAGCAGTACGAGAAACTCGGCAAGACGCGCCAGGAGCTGGCGAGCGTCCGCGCGAAACTCCAGAAACTCGTGACAGACTACAACGAGCTGCCGAAGGAGATCCGCCTGGACAGGATCGAGCTCGAGAAGCGCGCCAAGGAAATTGAGAAGCTGACATCCGAAAAGACAGCCCTCGAGGACCAGCTTCAGAAGACTAAGGCTGAGGTCGAAGACCTCAAGACGGAAGTCACGTCGCTCAAGGACGAGGTTGCCACCGCGAAGGATGAGACGGAGGCCGTGAAGGAGGATCTTGAAAAGGAGCGCAAGAAGGTCGAGCACCTGACGAATCTCCTCAAGACCCAGACGGCCGCACCACGTGCGCCCGGAACCATGACGGCGGGTGGCGGACAGCTTACCAACGGCAACAAGGGCACGATTTCGAAGGTCAACAACGAAAAGCTCTATGTTGTCGTCAAGTTCGAGAACTCGGCACTGGACGAGCTTCTCGGCGCAGACCGCAGCAGCCCGCTGACGCCGCATGAAATGTATGTGGTCCGTAATATAAAGGGCGCGGACGGCAAGGAAACCAAGACGATCGTCGGCAAGATCCGCTTGCGTCAGTGGACGCCCAACACGAACTTCGTGCTGGCCCAGATATTGAAGGACTTCGCGCAGGATCCTTTGGTGATCGAGGAAGGCGATGTCGTCATCACCGACTAAGTGGCTGTGGGCGCTGCTTGCCGCATTCATCCTGTTCGGCTTGACGGGATGCATCGCGGATACTGCCGCCGATTCAGATCTGCCGTGGGCGACTAATCACTCGTGGGAGAGTCTCGGTCCGCTGCCGGCGCAGATGATCGATCCACATGATTGAGGACGCAGACTTCATCGTGGAAACAGGCGGCATCCGTTTGGATGCCGCCTTGTTGTCCCGCTTCCCCTCTTCCACACGCGCGTTCTGTCGCGCGGCCTGCGCGGAAGGGGACATCTCGGTGAACGGCCGCCCCGCCATCAAGGGACAGAAACTGCAAGGCGGCGAGCGCATCCACGTGCGCCGTCTCGCCGAGGCGAGCGACAACCGCGTTGCTCCGAATCCAGCAGTACACGTGCGGTGTGTGTTCGAGGACGCGGCGCTGCTCGCATTCGACAAGCCCGCCGCCCAGCCCGTGCAGCCTCTCACCTACCGCGAGACCGGCACGCTGATGAACGGCGTCGTAGCCCGCTGGCCCGACGTGCGCGATGTGGGCGACCAGCCGCTCATGGCCGGCGCGTTGCACCGGATCGACGCTGATACTTCGGGACTCGTCCTCGTCGCGCGCACGCCAGTTGCTTTTGAGGCGCTCCGCGCGCAGTTCGCCGCACAGACGGTGAAGAAGACCTACCTCGCGCTTGTCGAAGGCTCAGTGGCCGTGGGGGGGACGCTGGAGAACGACCTTGTCCACGATCCTACGCTGCCGTTCTGCCGCATGATCGACATCAGTCGCGCGCGCGCCCGCGTGAAGGCCGCGCCGCTCCACGCCGTCACGCAGTTCACGCCCGTTGCCCGAACCTCCTGCGGCAACGAGGAACGCACGCTTCTCGAAGTGACGATCTACACCGGCGTCACGCACCAGATACGCGCCCAGCTCGCCCTCGCCGGAATGCACATCGTGAACGACCGACTCTACGGCGCGTTCGCCGTGGAGAACCAGGTCGGACATTGTCTCCACGCCCTTGCGGCATCGTTCCGTCATCCAATCTCTAATGACGAGATGGAAATCCGCACGCCGTACCCTGATTGGGGGCATGTCCAGTGAGCGGTGCGCCTCCAACGCTCTCCCTGCGCACGCCGCCGCGCTACGGTCGGCGTGCCGTCCTTGCCGCGCTCGCCGCGCTCGTGTTCGTCGGGATGTCGTTCTGCGTTGATTTCGCCGCGTCGAATCAGGTTGGATATTCCGATTTGCCGGCCAAGTGGACGCTTTACCTTGCCGGCGTTGCGCTCTACTACGCGGCAATCTGTCTCTTCCTCTGGTTTCGCCAGCGCCGACGTGCGGACGCGCGTACAACAAAGAAAGACTCAGAATGAAAAAGCATCTGTTTGCCGTGTTGGTGACAACCTTTTGCCTTTGGGCCGGAGCTGCGCCGCTCGTGGTCGGCATCGCCGACATGTGCTCTACGACTAACGCGGCCAGCGTGCAGTCAACGTACGTCGCCGCCGTTGCGGCGGCGGGAAACACGCCGCTTGTGCTGCCGGCGGAGACAGATCGCGAGCTCGTCGCGCGGATGCTCGCGCCGCTTGACGCGCTGCTGCTCTGCGGCGGCGAGGACGTCGAGCCGCGTCGCTACGGGGCGAAGCCGTCGCCGCGTCTGGGGAAGGTCAACCTGCGCCGCGACGCCTGGGAGTTCCTGCTTCTCGACGAGGCGGTGAAGCGGCGTCTGCCCGTCTTCGGCATCTGCCGGGGCTGCCAGGTGATCAACGTCTACTTCGGCGGCACGCTGTGGCAGGACCTCCCCTCCGAGCGTCCGGGCGAGATTACGCATCGCAGCAAGAAGCTTCATCCTATTCGGATCGTACAGGGGTCGCACCTTGCGAAGAGCCTGCGCGCGGAGAACCTGATGGTCAACACTAGCCACCACCAGGCGGTGAAGGACCTCGCGCCGGGGTTCCGCGCGGTCGCCTTCGCGCCGGACGGCGTGGTAGAGGCGATCGAGAGCGACAACTTGCCTGTCGCGGGCGTGCAGTTCCATCCCGAGCGGTTGCTAGTGCAGGATGGCCGCGCCGAGTTCCGCGAACTATTCAAGCAATTCCTCGTTAAAAGGCATTAGCCACCCGCCCGCCCGTTATGAGAACGTCTTTGACAGTGAAAATAATCCGTCTCGTGACCGCGCTGATTCCCGTCAAGCGCGTGCGGCGGCGTCTGCGCGACCGTTGGATGGCCGCCGCGCGCGAGCATCGTCTGGCGCGCATGCTGCCGGTTGTCCGCGCGCGCTATGCGGCGCACGAAACCGCGTGCAGGGAAAAGCTTGCGCGCGGGGAGCGTCTGCGCGTGGCCTTCCTCGTGTGCGATGCGTCGATGTTCTCAGGTGAGAGCGTGTTCCTCAAGATGCGGGAGGATCCCCGCTACGACTGCTTCATTGCCGTTGCGCCCCGCGTCACGCGCGGCGAAGCCTTCCTGCGGGACACGCTAAAAAAGACGGTTGGCGAGCTCGGCAAACGGTATCCGCAGGCGGTTCGCGCGCTGTACGATCCGGATGCGGGGAAGGCGGAGAAGCTGGACGCTGATTTGGTGTTCTCGACCATCCTCTATGAAGACCAGACGCTGCCCGATTACACCACTGAGCGTCTTTCCGCTCGCTCGCTCGTGGCGATCCTCTACTACGGCTACGGTGGGCTCTTCATCTCCAACGAGAAGAAGACGCCGTACCTGCCGAATATTGTCTTTGCCTGGCGCTACTTCGTCTCGAACGAGGCGACGCGTCGGATGAGCATTGAGAAGAACCCGCTGCTCGCGGAGAACGCGGTGACGGTGGGCTACGCGAAGATGGACCGTCTAGCGACGATCCCGCGTCGGGAGCGCGCGGGGAAGGCGATCCTGCTGTGTCCGCACCACACGCTCGACAAGATACCCGGCGCGCTCGCGCTCTCCACGTTCCTCAAGAACGCCGATCTCTTCCAGCGGTTGCCGGAAATGTTCCCCGAGATCACGTTCGTGTTCCGTCCGCATCCGCTCCTCTTCCCGCGCCTCGCGACGGCGAAGTGGTGGGGTCCGGAGAAGACGGCGGCCTACGAACGGACGATGGAGGCGCACCCGAACGTTGTCTTCCAGCGCGGCGGCGACTATTTCGAGTCGTTCCGGAACTCTGACGCGCTGATCCACGACTGCGGCTCGTTCCTCGCGGAGTACTTCTACACGGGGTGTCCGCAATGTTACCTCCTTGAGAGCGAGGCGACGCTGGACGAGCAGTTCCTGCCGTTTGCGCGGACGCTTGCGGAGCACGTGCGCAAGGCGTACACGGACGACGAGGTCATAGACTTCATCCGCGACGTGGCTTCGGGACGCGATCCCGACCGCGAAGCCCGCGCAGCGTTTGCGGCAAAGGAGGTGTGCGTCAACCACCCCGACGCCACCTCCGCCGTCCTGGCGGTCCTTAACGCAGCATTTGCGTAATACCACGGTTTTGCTATACTATCCCCGCCATGAGCAGAACAATAATCGGTTACACGAGCGGGGTCTACGACCTCTTCCATATCGGGCACCTCAACCTCCTCAAGAACGCGAAGGGGTTGTGCGACAAGTTGATCGTCGGCGTATCCGTCGACGAGCTTGTGGCCTACAAGCACAAGCGGGCCGTCATTCCGTTCCAGGAACGACTTGAGATCGTGCGCTCCATCAAGTACGTGGACGCGGCGATTCCGCAGGACGACCTCGACAAGTTCAAGATGTGGGAGAAGCTGCACTTCGACGTGCTGTTCGTCGGCGACGATTGGTTCAACACGCCGAGCTGGAAGGAGATGGAGGCGAAGTTCGCAACCGTCGGCGTGCGAGTGGTGTACTTCCCGCGCACGAAGGGGACGAGTTCCACGCTGCTCTCGGCCACGCTGAAGAAGCTGCGCGAAGGTGGGGTGGACGCATGAGCCTGATCAGCCGCAAATACGAGAAGGGGCGTCTTGTCACGCGGTTCTGCGGCGTGCGCGTGTGTAGGAGTGCGGACGAGCCGGGGCTGTCGCTGCAGGCGCAGCTGTTGCGCCGCGAACTGTTGACCATGGCGGATGTCGGCAACATGCCGCCGGCGCGCGGCTACGCGCGCGACGTGCAGCTCGCGGGCGTGGTGCTTCTGAAGGAAGTGCTGCGCGTGGCGCACGAGAACGGGTTCCATCCGTGGACGATCAGCGGGAGTCTGCTCGGGACGGTGCGCCACGGGGGGAAGTTCGTGCCGTGGGACGACGACGTGGACCAGGGGATGCTCCGCGACGAGTACGACCGCTTCTGCGAGGTGTTCAACGAGAAATGCCGTGAAGGATACTATGCCCGGCGGCGCTTCTCGCGGAAGTGGAACCAGATCAAGGTGTCGCACAGGGAGCTTCCGAATGACATCACGTCGTCCGTGATGTCTTACGACCTCTACCACTGTCCGCTGCCGACCTTGAAGGAGAAGCACGCGCTCTTCATGAAGGTCAAGGACGCACAGGAGCGCAACGCGGCGCGGTTCGACCCGCAGGCGGACGATGCGGTGCATCGTGCCGCGCTCGACTCCGCGCGCCGCGAGTGGATCATGGACGGGAAGGACTCCGCGCCGCCAGAGTCGAAGCCGGCCGTGCTGCGCGGCATCGAGTTCATGACGCCCGATTGGGTGAAGGAGGCGGTGTACGACTACGACGACATCTTCCCGCTCAAGCCCGCGACGTTCGAGGGCGTGGACGTGATGGTGCCGAACGACCCGGAGACAGTGCTCACCTACAACTACGGCGACTGGGCCGGCTGGCCGGGGCGTCTCAAGCCGCATCATCCGGCGTCGCGCTTCAACATGGAGAAGGCGCTTGCGCTGCGGAAGTTCCTGAAGAAGCATGGAGGGGAATCGTGATAGTGGGCTACACCACGGGCGTGTTCGACATGTTCCACGTCGGGCATCTCAACTTGCTCATGCGCGCGCGCGAGCAATGTGACAGGCTGATCGTAGGCGTTTCCACGGACGATGTGGTAATCAGCTACAAGAAGCACCCGCCCATCGTTCCTTATGCGGAGCGTGTCGCGATCGTGAAGGCGATCCGCTACGTTGACGAAGTCGTGCCGCAGACGAGCATGGATAAGTTCGCCGCATGGGAGGCATTGCATTTCAACCGCCTGTTCCACGGCAACGACTGGAAGGGGAGCACGATGTACAACGAGATTGAGGCTAAGCTCAAGGCCGTCGGCGTCGAGGTAGTCTATTTCCCATACACGCAGGGGACGAGCTCCACGCTTCTTGCGGAGCGGTTGCGCGGGTAGCGGTTGCGCGGGTAGCGGTCGCGCGGGGGGCATATACTAACGTTCTTTCCGAATTTTGGCATGGGTGTAACCTTCCGCGGTGTGGCGCGTAGACAGGGCAGAAAGACGGAAAGGAAGGGCTGAACCATGAAAATCGACCAGACAGTCAAACGAATCGCGGACGCGCAGATCCGCAGCGTGATTGACATCTCCAACGCTACGGGGAGCCAGTCGGGCGTCATCAAGGTGAACCACAACACCTACAACGTCTCCATAGGGACGGACGGGAAAGTGGATGTCTCGTTCAGGGGCGGCTGGTTCAACTTCCTGCGCAAGAATTCGCTGGACCGCATGCGCAAGGCGATGCAGACGCAGTACACTCAGTTCAAGCGCGACTACGACGCGACCGTGAGCAGGCCGGACGTCTACGACTCTTTCGAGGACCAGTTCTCCCCGGCGGTCAAGACGGCGCGGAACGGAACCGACGCGGTCATCACGAACCGTTTCGGGGCCGACGCCGAACACCAGGAGGTCGTCCTGTACGGTTTCGGCGACGTGCGCGAGATGGTCGCCGACAAGCTTGAGCAGCACAATGTGAACTTCACCTCCATCGACTACTACAACAACCAGTTCGGGATCGATCCGAAGACGCTCTCGTTCGACACGCTGCCGGGCATCCTCGACGGCATCAAGAACGGCACACTCAAGATCGTGGACGGAACGGACAACATCGTCCCGCGCGAGAAACTTGAAAGGTGGGGCCGGTTCCTGCACGATCACGCGGGGAAGATCGACATCTTTGCAAAGATCAGGCAGTACAAGACCGCCGCCGAAAACCCGCGGGCGTTCAAGCGCGAGACCGGATGGGTCGGCGAGGCGGCGCGCAAGGGCATCGACCGCATGATGGAGTCCCTCATCCGCAAGAACATCCCCGGCGATACGCTCAGGATCGCCGGAGAATACATGCTGGCCGACAAAGACATCACGGCGCTTTCCTATTTCTTCCAGGAATTGGCCGCGCGTGACGGAAAGGCCAGCAAGGACGAACTGAAGGCGCTCATAATGGAAGGGCTCGGATATGCCGGCTACGAGAGCACCTCGCCCGAATTCGTCGAAGACCTGCTGTCAATCGCCACCAAGGTCATGCGCAACATGGTCTTCCGTCAGACGAGCAAGCTGGGTCTGGAATTCTTCAAGCAGGAAGGCACGCCCGTCATGTTCCAGTGGTCGAACCACGAAGGCGTCTCCCTTGAGAACTGCGAGAAGACCATTACGAACAAATGGTGGAAGAACGAGGGGGATTCCGTCCACAACCACTATGGCGCGACGATCACGTTCTCCGAGATGCGCCATGTGATGAAGATGCAGGCCGCGCCGGACGGCAATCCGCCCGACATCCTCAAGGTCTATGGCATGAGGGTCTAGAGGAGGATGAGCCAGCGGAGAGTTTAACGTCGCGTGAACGGAAGGTGCAATATGGACGCGTTTGAAACAGTGATCACGAAGTTCTGCGAGGATGCGGGGCTTGCACGTCCGCCGATCAAGGACGGCAGCGTCGACTTTGTGGTGGACGGTCTCTGCGTCAGCGTGCAGTACCGCCCGGACCGCGACGACTGCGTCATGTTCACCCTGCCCATCTACGACACCGAACCCGAACCCTGCCTGATGCGTCGCGCCCTTGAGCTGGGCGTGAACGGCGCGGAGACGGGGGGGCATTTCCTTGGAATCAAGGAGGATATGTTCGTCCTTTCGTCCGTCGTGAAGCTCGACGGGCTGTCCGCCGAGGGATTCGCCGAACGCCTCGTATCCCTTGCGAACGCGACGCGCCGCGTGGCGGACAACCTGTCGGCGGCCGTAGCGGAGGACGTGTCCGCGCGTGCGGAGCGGGAAGAGGAGGCGCTTCACCTCGATGGCGCGGGCGGCGTACCGTCCGCCTTCACCATTCGCGTGTAACCTTTTCCGCCGTCACAGGCGTACACAGGGCAAGAGTAAAGGAGCACGGCCATGAAAATCAATGCGACAACCCTTCAGAATCTCAATGCGAACGAGTCCTACTATCTCTCCAGCACGACGGGGGAGATCAAGCAGGCCGGCTGGATTCAGAAGCTCAAGTGCTTCTTTGGCATCGGCGACGGGCGCGCCAAGGCCGCCGCGCTCGCGGAGCGAGTGAAAGCGGCGCTTCTCGCGGACGGCGCAATCGAATCCGAGGCGGAGCTTGACGGCGAGATCGCGGGCCTAAACACGAATCGCTCGCTTTCCGGCAGCGACCTCGCGCGGATAGCGACGCGTTTCCGCACGAGCCATGCCGAGGCCGTGGGACGGGCCGATGCCCGCCGTTCCGCCGAGACCATCGCGGAGGGGCTGGTGGGCACCTGGATCCGAGACCACCACATACACCCCGACCCCGTCTCCGTGGGTTACGTGAAGCGTCTTGCCGTCTATGCCGCCTCGCCGGCGATCGCGAACGCCGCACAATACGGCGACGACGAGTCGCTGACAAGGGCCATGCGGTCCAAGATGGATCTGCTCCTGACGGTGCTCAGGGAGACGCCCGCGTTCTCCGAGCTGAACAAACTCGGTTATCCGAGCGAGAAAAAGCTGACGATGCCAGACGGATCCACGTTCACGGCCTCGACGCCCCGCCTGAAGCTCAACGACCTGCACTTCCGCCTCATCCTCGCCTGCATGACGGATGGGGACGGCGATGTCCGACTGCACGACTGCTACACCGCCTTGGTCAATTTCCCGGAGGGCGACCTAAAGGCGCTCGCAAGCAAGATCGAGGACATCCCGCTGATGGATGCGACGCGTCCCGGCGCCGTCGTCTCGTTCAAGAACGCCTTTGCGGAGGTCTACAACAACTACATCGTCGCAGACGAATGCCTTTACCGCGGGCCCCTCCCGACGCGCGTCCAAAAAGAGCTGCACAGGTTCTTGGACAAAATGCGCACCATCTACGGCGAAGGTTCCATCTCGCAGACAACCAGTCTCTTTGACCTGGTAAAGAGAACGTCTTTTACCAACGCCATACAGCCTTTCATCAATGCGGCCAATGCCGAGCATCGCCTGATTCGTCCAACGGAAGTGGTGAGTGTGCTTGAATCCCTGTGTGAGGAGAGTCGTCTGAACATCGGTGCGAAGTTCCTGCGCAACAAGGCCGACGAGTTCCTCGCCGCCGAAGGCGGGGGCGAGGCACATCCGACGTTCGGGAAGGATCTTTTCAAGAGGAACACGGCCCTTCGCGACGACCTGCTGTCCTGCAAGTCGCCGGAAGACGTGGAGGCGTTCATGCTCAAGCACGAGGGGGCGATCCGCGACCACCTCCAGTTCGAGAAGTCCGTGCTGGACGAAAGAGAACGGCTTCCGGACCGTGCGGCGGTCAAGATCGCCGAGGCGCTCGGAATGGGCGTGGACGAAGTGAAGAACGCGACGAACTTCGACCGTCTTGACAGCAAGGTCGGCGACAAGGTGGGCGAGATACTTGACGGCACCTATCCGGGCAGCCTAGAGAAGGGCTTCGACATCGTGTCGGCGTTTAACGCGGACGTGGACAAGTTCGTCAAGACACGCGTCGACTTGGTGAACGAAGTCAACGACGCGAAAGGCGTATCGGATGCCGTGAAGGCGAAATGGAAGGCCTTGATCCTCAAGTCCGACAAGCCTGACGATTTCCATGCGTCGAAGTTCGCAAAGCTACTGGATATGCGCGGCGACGAGATGCGCGCGGGACTCGAGTCCGTCCTCGAGGTCGGACTTACGGCAGGGGAGCGTGCCAAGAGGTTTAGCGAATACTTCGGCAGCCTGAACGCGGAGTTCGTGTACCTCTTCGGCGAGGAGGAATGGATCGACGTGGGGGCGGCTGGTCATGACACTGCCTTCAGGATGCTGCTTCACGCCGTCGCAGACAAGGTGCCGGACTTTGCCGAAAGGATCAACGCAGTGCGTAAGGAATTAACCGAAATCCCCGGGGTGGAGTTCGCGAAGTACATGGACCTCGGTGTCGGCAGCGACATCAGAGACTACCTTTGCCACGATATTGCACCACTTCCAGAGGCGTAGTTATGTGTATGAAATTTTTTTCATTTTCCCCTTGCGTGCGGGAGCAAGTTTTGATACAATACCCGCGCTTTCACGAAATAGGGCGGGCTTTGGACATTGTGTCCGGGCCTAGGAATAACCGGGCTCAATGAAAGTTGACCCGCAATCTATTTTAAGGAAGTGGGTAGTGCGGAGCGCGAAACTCAAACCGTTCCAATCTGCTGAATGGCATAACATGTGTGCCGACCGTGTCCACGCGGGTGCAATAAAGTGGGTCGGTGCGATACCACCGAATCAAACGGGTCAACCGGGTAGCTCCGGTGGAGGCGAGTCGGAAAACCGACGAACTGAAAGAAAAGGCAAAAAGGAAAAAACAACAATGAAGAAACTGATGACATTTGCCGCTGCTGCGGCGATGACGGTTGTCGGAAACGCTGCGTCGCTTCTGCCTGGAGCGTGCGTTGACTGCGGAGGCGGTTCGCTTGCTCCTACGGATTGCGACACCATCGTCTTCAAGGTGACGGGTTCTGGTAAGGCTGTCACGGACAAGGGCGAGTACAAGACCGTTGCTTCCCTCAAGATCAAGAAGGGCGCTCTCGCCCTCGAGGGTACGGTCTGCACTGATACGGGCGCGTGCTGCTACGACACGGGCTACTTCTTCGCCACGGTCAAGGTCGGCAAGAAGACGTTCCAGGTCGGTACGCCTGTTGACGTCAAGGTCTGGTCGCTCTTTGGCAAGAAGCTCGCGGCTTCTCAGAACTATCTGACCGCGATCAAGCCTGGCAAGAGCGTCTGCCTCGAGTCCGCACTCTTCGTGATGGCTCCGGAAGATTCTGAGGCTTGGTCTGGCGAAGTTGACTTTGAAGACGGCGATCCCTTCGCGTTCTGGGCGTCTTCGTTCGGCAAGGTCGACATGAAGGTCACCAAGGACGGCAAGAGCGGCTACTGCAGCGAGACGAAGGGTTGCGATCCGGTCTACACCCCGAAGAAGTATGCTGGCTGGTTCGTCGGCTGGTATCCTTGCGTCGGTCCGGAAGACTGCTTCCGTTGCGAGTGCGACGCCGTGGATATCTTCGGCGGCACCTGGAAGGCTGCTTACCAGAGCAAGGTCAAGACGGTCAGCGGCGCTCAGGGTCTCGCGGGTACCTCCTTCGAGATTGAGTAATCAGATTTGAGAAAATCTGAAAGGATGCACGCTTGATACGTGCAGGACGGGTGGGTAGAGAACAATCTCTATGCCACCCGTTTTCTTTACCGAATAAGGCGATTTCCAAGATGTCCAACTTCAAACCACATACACTATCGGTGCTATTGCTGTTGTCCTTTTCGGTTTGTGCGCAGACGGTTGCGCCGAAACCGCAAAGCGGCATTTCCAGGGCTTTCGACAATGCGCGTCAGGTCGGCAGGAATGTCTACTCAATGACGGGAAAGAAGCCGGCGGCTGCGGAAACAAGTACGGAGAGCATTTTGTCCAAACTTAAGGACGATGACGTGCTTGTGGAAATAGAGGGCTGGGATTCGCTGAAATGGGGACTTCTGCGGCGGCACGTCGAGGTTCTCTGTTCTGGCATCGACCGTCCTGACATGCAGATGGAGGGGAATGCCGCAGTAAAGAAGATTGCCTACAATATGCGGTTGCGCAAGCTTCTGAAGGACTACATGGAACACGCCGTATTCGCCGTTGAGGCGAAACGGATTGGCCTCACGGTTGCCCCCGAAAAATTTGAGGAATACCGTGCAAAGGCTAGAGAGGGATATGCCCAGATGGGCGATACTGGGAAGTCGCTTCAGGCCTTGATGGACGGCGGGGAGTCGTTTTACGAGCATAATCTCACGAATGCCCTGTACTGGCTCGCGTACAAGGAAAAGGAGATGGTTTCCCTTTGCAAGACGGACGAGAGGGAGATTGCGAAGATGATTGGCATCAGGCATTCCGCCAATCTCGCGACTACAGCGACCAATTTGCAGAGGCGGGCTTTCATGTCGGAGATGCTCGTCAAGTTGAAGGGGGGGATGGAATTTGGCGAGGCGGCGGAGCTGTGGAGCGACAGCGAGAGTTCCTCCACGCGCGGCGTCGTTATGGACGAGGCGGATGAGCGTCCTGCCCGTGTGGCGGAGGACGACTTGCCCACGCAGGTGTGGTCAGCGCTAGTCGGTCTCAAGGATGGAGAGGTGAGCGGTGTTATCGATACGCCGAAGGCATGGTATATCGTTCGGCTGCTGAAGCGCAATGCTGCGGAAGAGGACAACGGGCCAACAGTGGAGATGGCGGAAATCGTGGTTGAGAAGGATCTTCTGGATCCTGAGTTCTCGCCCAAGCAGGCGCAGGGGTACATCGAGTCGATCAAGATGAAGGCTTTGACGAAGGCGACATTTCAGGAGCTTGTCGCCAAAGTCAAGATCAACAGCAAGGTTCCGCTGTGGGATTCGTCGGGACCGGGTAAGAGACGTAGGCTTGTAAAGAGAGTAAAGTAGGTGGGTGCTGGAAGGTCTGGTTCCCGTCGAAATTCAGTGAAAGAAAGGTAAAAAATGAAATCAATAGTCAAGAGCATTGTGGCAGCCGCCGTCTTGTACGCCGCCAGCGCCACGGCGGCAGTTCTGCCTACGGTGGGTACAGGAACGGAACCCAACCAGTGGACTCGCAACATGGAAGGCGTGCTTGCGGCCGCAAAAACGACGGGGCTTCCGATTCTGCTTGTCATGATCAACGACAGTAGCACTGGCGATGGATGCCAGCACTGCATGCAGTTCATCAGGAATACGCTCAACACTGACAACTTTGCCAACATCGTGGCGAGCTACAAGTTCTACATGGTCCTCCTGAACAAGTGGCCGTCGGAGTCCGCCTACGGCAACGTTTCTGAGACTTACTTTCGAAATTACTTCTTGAAGTACGAGATGGGCGATAGCGGCTATCCACAGGTAATCCTCATCAAGCCGGATGGAAAGCGCTACGCTGGGTGGTCGTATGAAACACGTCCGGTCAGTTCTAGTGGCCCCGCGCTCTACCAGTATCTTTCGGCATCGATCGCCGAGATCGCGCCGACCTCCTCGGGATGGGTGCCCACGGCGGTAGCGCCTGCGGCAAGCGCAACCACGACGGAAACTACGTCGTCTTCCACGCAGTCCGGCGCAGTGGTGTCGTCTACGGAGGTTCCAAGGGGAAAGTACGCGCTCTTCTTCTTCAACGGCAGCGATGAAATCGTGGCATCCGCGCAGCTGCGGGTTGCGGCGCGCGGCAGGTGGACTGCCAAGATCCAGGAAGGCGGCGTTGCGACGACGCTGAGGGGTTCCGTAGTGAAGTCGGACGGGGTTCTTTCTACGGGGTCGTCGGCGCTGAACCTCACATACGATACCAGCACGGGCATTTGGTCCGGCACGCATTCCGGGCGCAGGGTCTATGGCAAGGTCGCAGACAAGGCCGATGCTACATGGAAGGGTGCCTGGAACGTCGGCTTCTACTCGTCGGCGTCCCCCACGCAGGGCGGCTGGGCCACGGCCACGGTCGGTACTACGGGCAGGATCGCGTTCAACGGGAAGATCTCGAACACCACGAAGATTTCCGGCAACTGCGAGAGCGCGGTGTTCCCGGCGGCGTTTGTCAGCGCATACGTTCCGCGCTGGGCGGGGCGCGGGAATGTGCGCTTCGCGCACGGAAGCACGCGCGCCGGCGTGAACGTGGGGTGTGCGCTTTTTGCCGACGGCACGCTTGGCGGCAGCGTCTCGTATGGCTCGCAGACCTTTGACGCCGTTGAAGGCTCGTTCTGGAACAAGGGCCTGATCGCGGGCATGAACGGAAAGACGTTCGGCACTGTCGGCGCGGGATATATCAGCGTTCCCGTCACCGCCAGCGAGCGCAAGATCGCCGCCGGCGCAAACGACTACAACGCCCGCATAAGGTGTACGGCCTCCAAGGGCCAGGTCGCCGCCACATACAAGCTGAACGGCAAGACGTACAAGTCGTCTGGCGTCATCTACAGCACGGGCTACGCGCCCAACGCCATCGGCGGCGGCCGTCAGGGCGACGAGAAGTTCACGTTCACGATCAAGTAGGCGTGGGTGCAGATGAACTGGAGTTTCAGGAAGAACTGTCTTGGAGCGGCCATGGCGGCCGCGCTCTCCGTAGCCGTATCGGCGAACGGAGAGCTGTCGCGCGCGGCGGTGCTTATGCCGGTCTCAGATGGAGCCCTCAGGCTGGGTGAATGGAACTCCAACTTCAGCGGCGCGCTTGCGGCCGCGAACGCATACAACGTCCCGCTGCTTGTTTTCTACGGAGGGTTGTCATGCGGCAAGTGCGAACTGCTGCAGACGGCCTGCCTTTCGGACGAGTTCCTTGCATGGCAGCGCACGCACGGGATGTTGATGGTCTTCACGACGAACAACTCCAAGGGTGACGCCTCGGGTTTTTCCAAACCGTCTGAGGCGGCCGGGTTCCCGTATATGGCGGTCTACTGGAACCGCTACGGCTACGCGCCTCAAAGGGACAGTGAACTTTACAGGACGTTCAACGGGCGCGACGGGGAGATGCTCGTGAAGAGCGGGTCGCTTGCCGCGCAGTTGATTGGCTCGATTGAATCGGTTGTAGGCGAATACGATTTCACATCGGTTCCTGATATCTCGGCGCACGCCGAGATGCTGTATTCGGATCCCGTGACCACAAAGCTCGCATACGACTTGAAGCTGTTCGTGGGCTTGAACGCGGCAAAGGAGTTGTCTCCACAGACCGTGTACAATGTCAAGGTCGGCTCAAAAGTTGTGATGAAAAAGACATCGGGCAGCCTTCCGCCTGGGGTGAAGCTCACGTGCAAGGACAACCTTGTGTCGCTTTCGGGAACGGCCCGCAAAGCCGGAGTGTACTCTTACGTCGTTTCGCTTCAGCAGAAGCTCAATGGCGTACTGTACGCAGGCCCCGACATAACATTCTCGTTCAACGTGGCGGCGGCAAACGATGTGTCGCAGGGAGGCTGCGCGATGTTAGGCAGCGCCCTCAAGGCCACGGTGCCGCTCTTGTCGTCGGGAAGTGCCGTCGGGACGCTTGAATTTGCCGCCACCGCCCGCAACAGGGTGAGGGCAAAGTATTCCAGTCTGCAACGCGGCAGGGCAACGTTTTCCGGGGCATGGACGGACATTGAAGGAGGGAGGGCGTTTGCGACGCTCACATCGGGAGGCCGCACGCTTTACCTTGAACTCGCGAGCGATGGTCGGCTGAAGGCCGTTTTGTCGGATTCTGCGCTGGGTTCACCGATCGCTTCGCCGGATGGAGTGAAGGTCGGCACCGGCGGGTACGCAGACGCATTCGTCGGCGCGTATACCGTAAGCATGGCGGAAGATTCTGGCGTAGGGACTATTTACGTCAAGAAAATTACTTCTGCTGGCAGGGTCAACTGGGGTGGGACGCTTCCAAACGGCAAGAAGGTAACTGGCACTGCGTTTGCGATGCTTGACGCGGAAAATTCCTGTGTTGTTCCGTTGTTCAAATCCGCCGCGAAGAATTACGTGTCGGCCGTACTGAAGATTTACGGCGGCCAGGGCACCATTGTGCCGTACGGAGGGACGAAGGCTATTTGGGGCGATGCCGAATATCCGACGTCCATCCGCGAATGCACGGTTCAGGGCGGCCGATATGAGAAGAGCGCAAATGGAGGCGCAAAATGAAGGCGATGCGTGTTTTTACCTTGGTGTCCGGCATTGCGGCCCTGACCATCCTTACAGGCTGCGGCGATTCGCAGCCAAAGCTCGTCGCGCTGGGCGATGCGCCACTGGAGCGCAAGGCTGAATTTGCCGTTGCGATCGTGCGTGCGTGCGCCGGGTTTGATGGGCTTGACAATCCTGCCGTGAAATTTGAGGTGACGACTAATGCCAATGATTGTGCAATAACGGTGGGTAGCAAGGACATGAAACCGTCAGAGCTTCTGGAGCCGATTGCCGTGGCCATGACGAACCTTTCGATGGAATATCCGGGCCTTGGCTTTATGTCGAATGACGACGGTACATGGAAGATTGTCATGCCAGCCGACGTCAAGATTCCTGTGGCCGGCAAGTTTGGAATCGGAAGCGAATGAAAAAGTTCGCGTTTCTTGTCTGTCTCGTTGCCACGTTCGTGGCAGTTCCTGCAGCCATCGCAGATGGCGGTGCGGGAGTCGGTGCGCAGTCCGAGGCCGAGAGGTTCATGCAGATGTACTTTGCGCCTATGGACGGCGCAAACTTCTTCCGGCTTTACGTACCTGGAACGGGAATGGTGGAGTTTCGCAGGCACTGGCGCGATGGAACTATCGTTGGCCCCGGTGGATGGAGCGTGGTGAGGGAGCCGACAGGCGACATGACCGTTCGCGAGCCTGGATCATCGGCGAGCTACACGTTCCGCAAGGGAAGGCCGTTTTCGATGGTTTCATCGCAGGGTAAGCGGCTGAATGTGAAGTTTGACGATGAACCGGTGATTCCTGGGCAAATCCCGACGATGTGGGAGGGTGCAGAGGAGGACGCCCGCGAATCCGTCGTGGAAAAATTTACCGGAAATCGTCTTCGGCTGTTTTACGTAAATCCAAACCATGCAGCGCTGCTTCTCGCTGAGTTGGCGTTGCTAGGCCTTTTTGCCTTCCTGTTTGGCCGCGGAAATAAGATAGTTGCGGCTATCATCGTTGTGGCGGGTGCTGTGGCTTTCGTTTCGGCATCGTACTTCCTTGTGAAGACCGGCGGGCGCGGCGCAGCTCTCGGCTTGGCACTTGGATCGCTATTGATGCTTGGATTTAGATTTTTCAGGCGTGGCGGGAAAATAAGGGCTGCGCTAGTTTCCATGCTAATGATTGCCGCCGCAGTGGCTTTCTTCGTCGGCGTGGACTTTGGTGGAAGGTTTTCGAAGAAACTCTCTTTAGTCGCCGTGGAACGTTCTGAAATGTGGCCGTTCGTGCCGCGCATGATGGTCGATTCGCCAGGCGGGTGGGGCGGGACGCGGGCTGGGCGCGCGTACAGCGACTGGTATCAGCCGCTTTCCAGTAATTATATCACCCCTACGCTTGACAGCGACCATCTCACCTACATGACGGAGGTCGGGTGGGTAGGCCGTTTTCTCTGGGGGCTAATCTGGTTTGGCGCGCTGTTTGCTTTGTTTCGCTTTTCCGTCGTCGGCGGCTCGCCGCTGCCGTTGGCCCAATTCTCTGCTGTGGCATTGGCGGCGGTGTTCAACCCGCTTATACACGTCTGGTCGCTGTGGATCATACCCGTCGCGTCGTTATGGCCGTTCGCAGCATCGCGGCCATGGAAGATGCCGAAGAAGTACATTGTGCCTCTAGTGTCCGCCGCAGTTGTCTCGCTGGCTGTCTGCGTGGCGTTCTACTGGGCCGGACGCGAGCCTTCGCGTCTTGCCGTGCTGCCGATAAAGGCCGATGGCGGAAGGGTCTTGGTGGGATCGCGCAATCCTGATGTCTGGATTGCCGACGACAGGTACTCGATTGGATGGCTTTTTGCGCCAAAGGAAATAAGGTACTTCTATTCTGCGCACCCAGGGGCGAAGCCGCTAGGGTATGTACAGAAACTTTCAGACCTTCCGCCCCGCGTCAGGAGACTAGCGGTGGCCGGCAGGCTTTGCGATGAATACTTGAAGCTCTGGAAAGAGGGCAAGGCGCCGAGGGCGGCGGAATTGATCTTCCTTTCCCCCGCCATGCCGCTAGACGCCGTGCCTGAAAGCCTGCGCAGATCGTGCAAGTTCGCAATGGTGGTTGGCGAGTTCGCCGCTCGCTACGTGGATGTATACGGGCGCATTGACTCTTCTGACGGCGGAGTATTGGTGACGGAGGGCGCAGAGGCGTATCTGCCTGGTTGGGTGGGGCTGGTGTTGTCGCTTTGACGGGGGTATAGAAAATCCCAATTGCAAATGACAGGTGTTTTCAATGCAGCAGACGATGAATTTTGTGGTATACTATCTCGCAACCCTTAATAGGTAAGAAAGAGGCGTATTCGCTATGGAAGAAAAATCGTTTTCAAGTACGTGGTCAGGGAAAGTGCCATCTTGCAGTATTGCGGCAAACGTCTTCGCAATCATGCTTGCCTGCGCTATGACTGTCAAAGCAGACTGGGCTCCAGACTTCAAGCCCGGCACTCCATACAACTTTGGTCCTTCCGCATTGGTGCCGAAGTGGAGCGCGGTCAATCCCGGAGAGTGGACGTTCAACTACGAAGGAGCCCTTGCGAAGGCAAAGGCGGAGGGCAAGTATACGCTTCTGCTTTTCGCCGGCATGTGGTGGTGTCCGCACTGCCAGTCGCTTGAGGCAAACGTCCTTCAAAAGAACGCCTTCAAGCAGTATGTGGCCGAGCGCGGGTACTATCTTGCGGCACTTGATTTTCCGTACCGGGACGGCCATACGATGTGGACTTGGCTTTGGGATCCCGCGTACCGGGCGGCGAACGGCATTGGCGACTGGACGCCGCAGCAGATTGCAGACGAGTATGTCAAGCGCTTTGAATTTCAGAATCTCATGCACTCCGAGGGCTCAGCCACCACCACGAACAACAACATCCTCGTGGAGATTTCCGCTGACGGCATGACGACGAACCTTGCCGTCTATGCGGCTAACCCGACTACTGTCTACCGCCGTGTGGGATATCCCACGATCATCGTAATAGATTCCGAGGGCAATGAGGCCGGGCGTTTTAGTTACAGCATGAGAACCGATCCCGCCGTTGGACTGAGCTACGTAATAGACGAAATAGAGGCGATTAGGACTGGCGGCAGCAGTGACCTTTTTGTCAAGCCCGGCGTGGGTGGGGTCGAGGGTGCCGCCGCGCAGACGTACGATTCGGTGCTGACGGACGCCAGTGGCGTTCCCATGGGCGTTGCAACGTTCAAGACCGCTCGCAAGGCGCGTACGGGAGCGATTAAGGTGACGGGCCGCATCCAGATCTCCGGCGGACGCGCGACTACCTTGACGGGCGTCACCGACGGGACGGAAGGCGAAAGGATCTTGCTGTCGAAAACTGGTTCGCAAGTCACCGCCTCCGTTACGATCGGCACGGATGGCCTGGTCGGCTCCTACAATGACGGTACGGCCACATATACGGTGCAGGGTGCTCGGAATCCATTCAGGGCGAAGGACGCCGCCGCAACAGCCCGCGCCGCGACATTCCAGAAGAACTTTTGGACTTTTGCACTGGCAAATGCCGGAGATGGTGGAAGCGGGTATTCGGCGTTTTCCGTCGCAACGGTCACGAAGGGCAAGGTCAAGGTGACTGGCTACCTCGGCGACGGCAGCAAGGTCATGGTTTCCGCACAGGCTCTGTTCGGCGAGAACGGCAAGGTGCTGGTGCCCGTCATCGGCAAGAACAGGGTCTTTTCGATGTTGCTTGAGTTCGACAACTGGAAACTTTCCGCGGTGAAGGGCGTCTCAGGGTGGAAGACGACGAAATCCGCAGGTGTCTGGTCGCCAGACGCGATCTTTTCAGTAAATTCCGGCGCGGGCGTAGTTCCCGAAACGATGTATCTTCAGCTTGAGGGCTTCAGTTCGGCGGCAGGAGTCGGTGGGAAGCAGGTCGTGGTTTCGCCGGTGGATGACGCCGTGATTTCCAACGGTAGGAAGTGGGCGGGCACCAAGGGCATTTCCGACCTCAACGTGACGTTCGTCCAGAAGAACGGCACGTTCAAGGGATCGTTCAGCATCTACGTCACGGACGGCACTAGACCCAGGAAACTAAGGGTGAATGTGAGCGGTGCAGTCGTCAACGGCGTGCCTTATGGCACTGCGGTGATACGGAATGTCGCCACATGGGCGTTGAAGCTCGCTGGATCGTGCGGCGGCGGATGCTGAAGACGCTTGAAAGACAACTCAACCCCAAAAAGGAGAAAAGAAAATGAACATCACAAGAACGACAATAGCGGTGGCTGCGCTTTTCGCAGCTGCTTCAGTGTGCCAGGCGGCCTTGCGTGCCACTTCCTCCGACTACGAGAAAACGGAGACAGCCTCCGAGCAGTCTACTGCGGATGATGACGATTCCAGTTCGTTCAGCCTGAGCGATCTGGATGAAGGCGATACGCTCTCCTTTTCGCTTGACGACGAGTTCCCTGAGACAATTGACGGTTACGAGGTGCTGTCGGAATTCCTGCCGGACGGCGTCGCGCTTGAATGGACCGGCAAGAAGTTGAAGGCGCCAAAGGCCGGCAAGGTGAAATACAGCAAGAAGGAAGGCGGTTTCGTAGATTCAAAGGACTCGGACAATCCCAGTGCCCTGAAGGCCAAGCTCAACAAGAAGAAGGGGACAATCACCGGCTCGTTCAAGGTCTACGTTGCCAAGAGCGAAAAGAAGGTGAAGTCCTACACGGCCAAGTTCTCTGGCAAGATCGGCGGAGAGCTGAAGGTTTCCGTTAAGGGCGAGTCGATGACCGCCACCATTGAATAGCAAGGCGGCTAAAGTGAAGAGGGCGCATTGGATCGGCATTGGCGTCGCAGTTGCCGTTGTGGCCGCGACGCTCTGCTATGTTTTCATTCCTAGTGGAGACGGCAAGTCCGCCTCGACGAAACAGACGTCGCCCAGGGGTAGGAGGCGTTCTGCCCTCTTGCGCCAGAAGGGCGCCGAGAAGAGCGCCGTGAAGCCAATCTCGGAGCGTTCGCAGACGCCTAGGGAAAAGGTCGCCGAGAAGAAGAAGCCGAAGCTGGGTGGGCGGCTTGCAGGCCGTATTGGCGGCGGGGACGATGACGTTTTCCGTGATCCAGACGGGAAGGCTTATCCCGAAAAGGATCAGGCGCTGATGCGTCAGGCTCGCGAAGCCATTGACAATGACGACCTCGAGAGCGCGCGTGCGCTGGCCGCTGAGGCGGCGGCGTCCAAGAACGACGAGCTCCGCGAAATGGCCGTGGAGGCGCTCTCCTGGTTCGGTAAGGATGCGATGGTCGAGTTGATGCAGTTCATGGCGGACGCGAACGAGGAGGTCGCCGGGGCTGCGAAGGATGGCTGGATGTCGGGCTTGCAGGAGATCGACGACGAGGGGGAAAAGGCGGGTGTGATCGAGGCGACCATGAAAGGCATCAACGACGGCGAGATGCTTGAGGACATCGCCAACGAATTGATCGGTATAGATGACCTTGCGGCAATACAGGTGCTGGCCGACGTCATCGAAGACGGCGGTAACTCCGCCGCGGTTAAGGCGGCCAAGGAAACCTACAATACCATCACGGGCGAAGATTGGTCTAACATCGATAAGGCTGAAGCATGGTTACAGGAAAACTATGAGCCCGAAGACGATGGTGGTGACGACGACAAGTGAGGCTAGTGGTTAGTCTGTAATTGGGACTCAGCAAGTTGGCAATCCAGCGGGTGGAAGGTAGCATTCAAACACGTACAAGTGGCGTAGAATTGTGTCGTGTGCTGGCAATGTTGATGATTGTCGCAGGGCACTTTATCGGCCAGAGTGGAATTGCATCGATTCACGGAGATTCCATGTGGCTTCGCCTTTGTGGCTGTGGCGCGCGGTGGGCCGTGAATGTGTTCCTGTTCATTGGCTGCTGGTTTATGGTCGATTATAGATTTAGGGTCGAACGAATAGCAAGGCTATATCTGACTGTTTTGTTTTACGCTGTACCGTTGACTATTCTGGGGCTTGTTCTGGGAAATCCCACGACCAAGGACGTATTACGAGGATTCGTGCCGTTTTGTGGACGACCTCTGTGGTTTTTCTCGGCGTACATTTCCCTTGCCCTTGTCGCGCCTTGGCTGAAATCGGCCTTCAAGCTGAGACGGAAGTCTTTGGGAGTCCTTGTCGCCTTGCTGACGGTTATCATCCCTGTAATATGTACTTTGCCTAATCCGCAGATGTGCTATGTAGTGGATGTCTGCTACTTTTTCTATGCATTCATCCTCGTGGGTTTTCTGAAACCGCTGCTTTCGTCGTCAGGCAAGTACAAGTACCATGCGCTCATCGCGGGGATCGCTCTCTACGTGATGCTTGTTGTGTTGCAGCGGAAGGGTTCCCCGCTCGTCCAGGAGTGGGCAGTCCAATGTCTTGCGGATTTCAAGACACTTCCCAATTTGGTGTCGGCGCTTCTGGTGTTTTATTTCTTTGTCCACTTGAATATCGGTTCGGTCAGATGGATAAACTATGTTGCGTCTTCTGTCTTCGCCGTTTACGTCATTCATTCCACGCCGGCGTTTTCCGGTTTTCTGTGGAATGACATATTCCAGACAAGGATATGGATGGCAAGTGATCTCTACCCCATGTATACGGCGGGTGTTGTCGCCGTCGTTTATCTTTCCGGCCTTTTGCTGGAAATACCAAGGCGCATGCTTGTTGGCAAATGGCTGTTGTCGCTTGCCCCGATCCAAAGGGCGTTCAGGATTGTCGACGACGCATACGCGAATTGGACGGGGGATGTCGTCAATTTGGAGATGAAATCAACCACAAGCAAGACATAAGGTTAAAGACGGTTTATGGAATACGTTTACAAGAGATCTGAATTCAAGCGTCCTCCGGCGCAGCTGGAGCACATTGACCTAAAACTTTCCTTCTACGAGGATCGCGTGGAGGCTTCAGGCACGCTCCACTGCCGCGCGCGAGAGACGATGCGCGAGATCGCGCTCGACTGCGACGGCAAGAAGGTCGTCTACCCGCTCGACCGCGAATATGCGGTCGGCGAGCAGTTCACGGTGGCGGTGGAACATGTGGCCCATCCCGACGGCAAGCGGCTGGAGGGCATCTACTGCGACGTCACGCCGCCGGGGTGTCCGCAACAGTACATGAGTCAGTGCCAGCAATACGGCTTCCAGCGCATCCTGCCCATCATCGACGACTGCACGGCGAAATGCACGTTCCGCACCGTAATCGAAGGCGACGCGCGCTACACGCACCTGATCTCTAACGGCGACCTCGTGGAGGAAAGCGACCTCGGCAACGGACGCCGCCGCGTCGTCTACGAGATGCGCCGTCCTATGGCGCCCTACCTGTTCCTCGCCTGCGCGGGCACGTGGGAGGTGCTTGCTGACGAGGTGGAATATCCCGATACGCACCGGAAGGTGAAGCTCGAGTACCTCGTGCCGCCGGGACATCTCGACGGCGCGCGCGAGCCGATGCGCATTCTGAAGGAGTCCGTGCTGTTCCAGCACGAAGTGACCGGTTACGAGTACCCGTTCGAGGTGTATCGCACGATCTGCATGGAGAAGTCGCTCTACGGCGGCATGGAGAACACCGGCAACACGACGATCATCACCGAGGCGGCGCTCATCGACTCCACGATCCCCGACCGGCGTCTCATCTACGCCCACGGCGTGATTCCCCATGAGTACGAACACAACCACTGCGGCAGCGGCGTGACGATGGAGACCGTGTTCGACATGTGGCTCAACGAGGCGTACACGGTTAACGTGGAGCGCGCCTACCTCGCGCGTGTCTTCGGCGCGGACTATATGCGCCGCGACGAAATCGCGTCGCTCCGCGGCACGGGCGGCGCGTTCGCCGAGGAGGAGGCCGGTATGGCCGGCGCCGTCGTGCGCGAGGGCGTGAACGATCCGGACGAGGTCGTTGACGCCATCACCTACGACAAGGCCCCCGAGGTGCTCAACACCCTCCGCGCGCTCATCGGCGCGGACGCCTACCAAGCCGCGTGGAAGGAATATTTCCGCCGCTTCTCGGGCGGCAACGCGAACACGGACGACTTCCTACGCGTGTTCTCGGAGGTGAGCGGACGCGACGTGCGTGCCCTCATCGGCCCCTACCTTTTCTCCGTCGGCTTCCCCACGGTACACGCCGCCTGGGACTGGAAGGACGGTCGCATGACCGTGCGTCTCTCTCAAGACCGCGCGGACATCGGCGGTCGCGGGGCGACCGCCCTACCGGCGGGGACGCGCTTGCCGCAACCGCCGACAGAAGAATCCACCGGTAGGGCGGTCGCCCCGCGACCGCCGTTCACGGTGCCGGTCACGTGGACGGCCGTAAAGGATGGGAAGGATCTCTGCAGCGGCGTGTTCATGCTGGAGCCTTCGGACTCAACCACAGACTACACCGAGTTCACGGCGCCGTTCCCGGTGAAGCCAGATTTCATCAGCTGGAACCGTGGCGGCGCATTCTACGGAATGCTCGCGCCATCTGCCACCGAAGAGCAGCTCGCGTGTCAGGCGCGCACCGACCCTGACGGCGGTAACCGCGTGGAGGCTATGGGGCTCCTGCGCGATAAGAACTGCGTGGAAACGTGGCTTGCACTTTACAAGGAAATATATGCGGATCAGTCGCTCGACTACGGCCTCAAAAGCGCGCTGCTCGCGATTCCGGCCGATTCAATCGACCGCTATCGTCGTGCGCGCGTCCGCGAGAACGTGCAGGAAATGCGTACCCTGCGCCGCGCGGCCGCCCAGGCGATCGGTGTGGAGAAACTTTGCGGCGCGCTCGGCGAGCGCGCCCTACCACTGGGGGAATCGGCGTCTCGCCGCTTCACGGGGACAACGGGCGTCTCGCCCGTTGACGCCCTCAAGCGCCGCGCCTACGAAAACTGCGTACTTCAGCTTCTCGCGGCTGCCAACGTTCCGGAGGCGTGGGAGGCGATTCGCACATACCTCTTGTGCTCCACCAGCATCACCGCACGACTCAATGCGCTGCGCGCGCTCGTTTCCACGGACGATCCGGGGCGCAAGGAGCTCCTTGAGAAAGAGGGCGTTGAACTACGCAAGTCGCTCAATGGCTATCTTTCGTATCTCGGACTCGTCGCGGGCGATCCTCACGCGGATGTTTTCGACGCCATCGCGCGCGAGGAACATCGCGAAGGCTGGTCGATTACGCACCCCGGCCTCAGTCGTGCGCTTTACTGCGGCTTTGCCGCGAACGGCGACCAGCTCTGGACGCCACGCGGTCTCGCGTGGCTGGAGGAGACGCTCGTCAAGTACGCGGAGGTGAGCGAGTACAACGCGATTCGCTTGTTATCTCCCGTGGCGGTGTGGCGTCGGTTTGAGCCGAATCTACGTGCAGAGGTGAAAGCCCTGCTGGAGCGCGTTGCGGCGAAACTGCCGCGCGACCGCTACGCCTTCATCGGCGGCAAGCTGGCCGGTCTGTTGAGCCGCTAGATCACTTCTGTCCGACTACTTCCACGAAGATTTTGTAGTTTTCCAAAGCCGAATTGATGGCCTCTTCGTCCTTTGACAACTTGACGGCGTCCTCTTCCATCCTACTGACTTCCTTCTTCTCCAATGCCAGTGCGGTCTTGTAATCTGCATGGACTTTCTGTTCCTGTCTTTCCTGGCGCAATGCCTCGTCGTACAATGCCTTCCATTTCCGTCTCGCAAACTCCTTCTTCTTTGCCCACTCTTCCCTCTTTTTGGCCGCAGCCCGATTATCTGAATGTCGATAATATCTTGACCTGTTGTAATCAGGTTCTTTAGGAGGCGGGGGAAACGTAAAAGTTCTTGGGACCTTCGTCACGTCAATTTCTTTCTTGATCCCGTTCCCATTATACAACACAACCGTGCGCTTGAATGTCGGCTTTTCGACCTTGCTATTTTCCGGTATGGCGGAACTGGCTTTCCTGCCAATAAGCTTGCCGATGTCCTCTTCAATCGCACGCCTTGGCAAGACATCGCCAAACCCGATCTCGCCGAGCAGGATGTCAGTCTTCCCGTTGTTTGAACGCAATGTCAAGCGGCATCTGGCGCCGCCAGACTTCGTGCCGAGGTCAAGGAGTGTCTTGTACAGCGCAACACTGTTTTTGGCAGCCACGCAGAAGTCCCGTCCTCTTTTCGGCACAGGATACGAACCTTCGGGATTCTTTTCGCACTTCAGCCACACTTTATCGCCAGATGTATAGATATACGAGTTTGCGTTTACCATTCGAATGAAATCCAAGTAGGGAACGTCCTTTGCATCGGCTTCCAGCGATAGCGCCCTCACTTCCATGCGGCTAAACGAAACCTTGTCCACCTCATAGATCAGTTTGTCGGTGTGATAGGTGTCGAAGGCGTACCAGAACTTGCTGCCCGCTTTCGCGCTTAGGATTTTTTCGCTTGGAGGAGCCTCCTCTTCCATATAAAGCGCTGACTTGAAAAGGTCCCGCGCCGTGTTGTAGACCTCGCGTCTCTTGTTTTCGGTCTCGATTTTCTTCTGGCGTGCAGCTTCCTCCTCGGCAGCCTTACGTGCCTTTTCACGTTCAGCCTCATCTCGTTCCCTTTGCGCCTTCTCGCGCGCCTCCTGTTCCGCGCGTCGTTTCTTCTCCGCCTCTTCTTCCTCTTTCTGACGCTGCGCGCGCGCGGCCTCTTCGGCGCGCTCTCGTTCGAGTCGCGCCGCCTCTGCTTGCCTCTCCGCCTCTAATTTCTCTCGCTGGACATACTTGTTGTACATCACCATCAGAGCAAGTCCAGCAACCACCAGAACGCCGATGACAACAATCTGCTTGATTCCTACAGCACCTTTTTTTAGTTTGTCATTCATAATAACTTTTGGGGTCCTTCTTAATTGCTTTCGCTGTTGGGAGTTTAGGAGATTTGGAGAATGGGAGAAGTTTGTAAAATATTCTCCTTAACTCTGAGACTTCCAATCTCCCAATAGCGAAAGCAATCATCAACGTTATCTTCTTGTATCTTTTATGTTTTGATTACGACTGGAATTAGGCTTGAACAGCAGGGCCGTGAGGACTGCGAGCGCGACAGAGAGCCCGAACGCGAGCAGGTAGGGCGTGGACCAGTCGTGCGTGCCGTCCGGCCTGACGTTGGCGGCAAGGACGCGGTTGAAGATCGTCACGGAGAGGAACACCCCGAGGCTGCCCGTGAGCGTCATCGTGAGTCCCTGCGCTTGGTTGCGCAGTTCGGGCGGCGCCACCTCCGTTGCGAACATCTGCGCGTTTACGATGATGAAGCCGAAGACCGCGCCGTGCAGGAGGATGCCTCCGAAGTCGAGCGCGGGACATCCCATATTCACGCTGCCGTAGAAGCAGATGTAGCGGACCGCCATCAAGGCGATGCCGATCACCATCGACCATTTGTAGCCGCAGGTCCGCAGGAGGAACGGCAACGCCACCATGAATGCGAGTTCGCCGACCTGTCCGAGGTTTTGCGTGAGCGTGAGATAGGTGAAGCCCGACTCCTTGAGGTAGAGCGCGTTGTAGTTCATGTACCACTGGAAGGGAATCATGGTGCCCGCGAGCAGGAGTCCGAAGGCGAGGAAGCGCGGGTCCTTAAAAAGCGAGAAGGCCTTGAGCCCGAACGCGTCGACGAGGCTCATCGGCGTGCCGTGCGCGCGTGGCGGCGTGGGCGGCAGGACGAGCGCGAGGCCGGCGGCGGCGAGTGCCGTCCCCGACGCACATGCGAAGATCCACGGCGAAGTGTCGAAACAGGTCAGGCCGAACCACCGGATGCCGACGACCGAGAACACGGCGGAGGCCACCCAGCCGAGCGTGCCGAACACGCGGATGTGCGGGAACGCGGCCGGCGTGGCGTGGGTCATCGTGATCGTGGCCGTGAGCGACCAGCCGGGCATGTTGACGAAGCACGCCAGGAGGAGAAGCGTGAAGAGCAGCGCGGGTGCGCGCACGAAGAAACAGGCCGCGAGGAGGATCGCGTAGAGGAGATGCGTGAGCGCGAGGACCTTCTCCGCGTTGAGGAACCGGTCCGCGAACATCCCCACGAGCGGCGAGGCGAGCGTGCCGAAGCCGATGAACATACCGCACCAGAGCGTCCATGGTTCGCCGCCGGGGAGCGTCTTCACGTAGGGGATGATCGTGTTGAACCATACCGGCAGCGTCATGAACTGCAGGAACATCATGGCCGAGAGCTTGACGCGGAGGCCAAGGGGCATGGAGATCGTCTGGTCGGCGACGTCGGACATGGGAAAACCTCCTTAGATGTCGAGAAGTTGGCGGGCGCGGGCGAATTGCTCGGAAAGGTCGACTTTGCGTGCGCCGTTCACGTAGCCGCCGCGTGCCAGGTCCTCGACAAAGCGACGGAACTTGTGGGGACCGGGCTTCAGGTTGTCGAGCACGCGCACTTCCGCCGTGCCGAACGTACAGGACTCGGAGATCATGCCGGTGGACTCTGCCGTGACGTAGAGCGTGCTGGCGAGCTGCACAAACGCAGGAATCGGATTGAAGTGGTCCTTTGAGTAGAGGAGCTTGTAGTCGAAGGGGAAGGAGTCGACCACGGCCTCGACCTCTGGCGGCGTGCGCCGCGAGGTGGTCACCCAGATTTCGTGGGTGGAGCTTGGAGCTTGGAGCTTAGAGCTTGGAGGTTTGTAGGTGGAGAAGATTTGGTTGAGTTGGGTGCGCATCCAGCCGGCGGAGAGGGTGGAGCATTTGTTGGGGCCGCCCACGATGATGGCCACGGCGGGTTTCTCGGACGGCGTGTAGCGTGTACGGAACGCCTCCGTGCCGGCGGCGTAGAACGCTGCGTCGCTCGCCACGAGGTTGACGGGAATTGGAATCACGTTCGGAGCGGGGGCGGGACGGTCGAACTCCGGCGCGAGCACGCAGTCGAACGATGCGATGCGGTAGCCGCGCGGGTAGAGCACAACGCCGCATTTCACGCCCAGTTTGCGCGCAAGGGATTTCGCCGCGTAGAATGTACCCGATCCCGTACCGAGAACGGCGCAGTATTCGTGGTTCGTGGTTTGTGGTTTGTGGTTAGTGGTTTGGGTGTCGGGTGCCGGGTGTCGAATGTCGAAAGACGGGAAAAGCGAGAGCGTATGAATCCCGAAACGGTCGAAGAGGTAGGAGAGGGCCTTGTGGAAGGCGGACTTGAAATGGATTTCCACGAGGTCGAAGTCGCAGCCGAGCGCGCGGGCGAAGGCCTTGGACTGGTTTTCGTGCCCCGCCTTGCCGTCCGTGAGGATGAGAACCTTACGCGCCATTCGGCTCCGCTCCCTTGTCCTTCGCGGGTTCCTTTGCAGGTTCCTTTGTGGGTTCCTTCACTGGTTCCTTCGCGGGTTCCTCTGGCGGCTTCAGCTTCCCTTCGAGCAACTCCCGCACGGCCTTGCGGACCTGTCGCTTGGCGACGGCCATGCCGCCCTTGACGGTGCAGCCGGCCGCGCGGAGGTGTCCGCCGCCGCCGAAGCGCTTGGCTAGAAGCGTGGCGTCGTGCGGCTCGCGTGTGCGGATCGACACGCGCGTCTCATGCGTGCGGTCCGGTATCTGGTAGAAGAAGAGGGCGATTTCGTTGCGGGCGACCTGGCGGGGGATCTCGATCACGTCCTCGGCGTCAGCCTTCGAGCCGCGCACTTCCCGGAAATCGTCGCGCGTGAGCGTGACCTCCGCCACCTTGCGGTTCTTCCAGATGTGGAGGGAACGCCAGGCGCGACGCTTGAGTTCCATTGCCTTGGGCTTGAAAGAGCAGTAGAGGGTGTCGTTGATCTGCGCCGTGCGCACACCGTACTTGAGGAGGTCGGCGGCTGCGCGCAGGGTGCCGGTGCGCGTGGAGTCGTAGGCGAAGCGTCCGGAGTCCGTGATGATCGCCACCCAGAGCGCCTCGGCCGTGGCGCGGTCGAGCGGCCATTCCATCCACTTGGCGAACCGCCACACGATCTCGCCGGCGGATGACGCTTCTGGGTCGATGATGGACGCTGCACCGGCGGACACGCTCGTAGCGTGGTGGTCGATGGTGAGGGTGGGAAGCTTCTCGGCGAAGGGGCGCACTTCTGGCGGGAGGCGGTTCGGGGCTGCGCAGTCCACGTAGATGAACAGGTCGAACTTGCGTTTCTTCAGGCGGCGGAGCGGGATGATGTCGGCCACGCCCTCGAGGAAACCGGGCTTGCCGAGGGCATGGACGTCCGCGGTGGCGAACGCATCGTGTCCTGCGGCCGTAAGCATCCGCGCGAGGGCAATCATCGAGCCAAGCGAGTCTCCGTCGGGGCTGAGATGCCCTGAAATGAGAATCCGCTTGGATTTCTCCAACAGCTCTTTTGCCGCCGTATAACTGGTATGGTCTTCCATGGTGATGTGTGTGGGGAATAGCATAGCAAAATCGGGGCGGTTTGACTAGGATAAACCGCCGGACTGTGATATAATACCGGCATGTGTAACCTTTTCCCGGCAGAGGTGTAAACGGAGTAGACAGGAAGGAGAAAAAGATGAGCGGACATGGCGGTTTTAGCGCAATCGGAAGCGGCATGAAGGTGCCGCAGACCTTTGATTTGCCGAAGGTCGAGGATGTCCAGCTGGGCAAGGACAAGCTCGGCGGTTTGAACGTCGAGGGGCACAAGGCCGAGGTTCAGGTTGCGGATACTCGGCTTGACCAGACGAACCGGCTCGCCGCCAACCTAGACACGATGCTCCTCAGGGCGGCGAAGACGGCGTCGGCGCCGGTTGACGTCCAGGCCCTCAAGGACACCCTCGTCGCCGCCGGTCTCGACAAGGCGACGCGCAAGGCGATCGAAGGCGCCGCGAAGAAGGCCCAGACGTCATTCCAGGCCATCAACCAGTTCTCGGGCCGCCAGATCGCCGATGCCCTCGTCAAGGACGAGAAAGGCCGCTTCGACTGGGACGCGAATAGCGCCGTCGGCAAGGCGGTCAAGGCCGCCCTCGACGCGCAGGCTGACCTTTCGGAACTGCTCTACAAGACGCTGAATGCCCTGCCGGCCAGCGCGAACGCCCGCGCACGGGGCGCACTTGAGGAGGCGATGTTCCAGACCGACCGCCGAGCCTCGGAGCTCCAGACGCTCGTCTGCGACTTCGCCGACATGGCGGAGAAGGTCGGGAACGATCCGACAATCAAGGCCCGTCTCGACAAGACGCTCGAATCGCTCATCCCGAGCCAGTCGCTTAAGATGCACGGCTCGGAGAAGATCGCCGCCGACTTCCGCACTTCCCTCATGCCGCTTGCGAAGCGCATCGACGACCTCGCGTCCGTGCAGGAGCGCCAGCTTTCCGACGGCGAGATCACGAAGATCCGCCGCCAGATCGACGAGGCGTACAACGCCCTCGCGCGGGCGGAGACGACGTACGCCGCGAAGGGCACGCCGCTCGACCGTTCGCTCTTCGAGTCGGCGCGGGGCGTCCTAACGGACCTCACCAAGCGTCTCAACGACATTAAGCGCGAAGTCGCGATGGGTTCGCTACGCAACTTCATCGACATGACGTTCTCACCGCCGGACATCCCGATTCTGCAGGATAAGTTCAAGCCGCTCACAAGGAAGATGTTCCCCGCGCTCATGGCGGCGATCGACACGCAGAAGATGCTCCGAGACGCGGCGCTCAAGGTCATTGAAAAGCGCGACAACAGTTCCATCTTGAAGATGGAGACGCTCGCCCGTGAACTGGCGAGTCTTTCCTCCGCGGTCGAGAAGGAACTGGCGAGTCTCAGCAATGGAGAATACGGCGACCGCGACATGATTGCCATTCTCCAGCTCGAAGGGACGGAATCCTTGCAGACACTGTTGGACTCTCTGTCGCGCAAAGACCGCAACGCCTGTACCCCGGACATGGTCAAGGAGTTCCGGAAGGCGATAGCGTCGTTTACGAAACCTGAAAATTTTCCTTCCAACCTCGCTGCTGTCAACGCACAGTACAGCGGAATCGGCGGCGTCTCGACCCAGACCGCGCACCTCGTCCAGATGTTCCGGAACGCGGCCGGTCGGGATACTTCCACGTTCCTCACCAACAAGACGCTTGCCGCCGTGTTCGAGGGCAAGGCCGCCGTTACGACGATCGTCGAGACGCGCATTGCTGGACTTCCCGACGAGGACGCCGACCCGGCGCTCGACGACTCCAACGTCGTTTCCACAAAGCTGCTTGGCAGCGGAAAGGTCAACACCGTCCACCAGCTCGACTTTAAGGACGGCACGTCCCAGATATTCAAGCCCGAGGCATTCGGCCGGCAGGGACTTGGCAGTTTGCAGCTTGCCAAAGGCTCCTACGGCAACACGCTGCTTGTTGCGCAGCTCAACATGGCCGCGCAGAGGACGGCGGACGCCTTCGGGCTTGGCGACGTCATGGTGAAGACGTCGGTCGGCACGCACGATGGCCAGTTCGGCATTTACATGGAGAAGGCCCACGGCTGTGAAGTGTCGGACTACGAAAAGGCAGGTCAGAAGGTGGCTCCGGGTAGCCTGACCGCGACGCAGATCAAGAACCTTCCCGATGAGCAGTACGGGAAGGTGGTGGGCGAGATCATGCGCAAGTCCAACCGCCTCGAATGGTTCGACCTGTTGACGGGGCAGGGCGACCGCCATCACCACAACTACTTGCTGGGCGTGTCCGACAAGGGCGAGGTTTCGCTGAAGGGCATCGACAACGACGCATGCTTCGGGAATTTCCTCGTCGCCCCCGGCGTCTTTAGGCTCTACGGAAAACACGCGTCCAAATTCGTGTCGGCGTACACTGCGGTCAAGAAGAACTTGTACCCGAACGAGGCCGCTGGGGCGCAGTCCCGCCGCCTCAACCACGATCCGGGAGTCCGGCAGCTCGGCAACGGCATGATTATCGTTGACACGTCGAAGATGACGGTGCCGGAGATGCACTATTGCCTGACTGTCGCGACCGGAAGCCATGTCACGCGCGCGCCGGACTTCATCGACGCGGAACTCTACGACGAGCTCATTGCGAAGAAGAGCGGCGATGCCCGCGAGAAATACATTGCCGACCTCAGGGCGCATCTATCGGAAACCCAGGTTGCCGTGGCGATAAACCGTCTGGACAAGGTGATCGCCCACGCGGAGAAGCTCAAGGTAGCCGGACGCGTTATCTCAAAGGACGACTGGGGCAAACGCGATGTTCAGCGCAGGATCGCGGGGCCGCAGCCGCAGCCGTTGCCCGATGTTGGCGGGTGCCGTCCGAACGACACGGAATTCGCCAGGGAAGTGCAACGCTACGTCAACGACCATCAGGTCTCGCTGTTCCGCCGCGACCTCATCCCCCACATCGCCAAGCCCGGCTGGTTCGAGGAGTGAGGGCGTGCAGAGAGCCGCCGACGACGAGATTGAACTCGAAACATACCAAAAAACAGAAAAGGAAAAAACAGATAAGGAGACAACGAATCATGACAGAATGGGACAAAATGCAGGCGCACCAAATCTACAACGATTTCGATGCGGATTTGTTCAACCGAAGGGTTGCGGCGAAGAAGCTGTTCCGGGAATTCAACCGTACGAAAGATGAAGAGACCGAACGGCGGCAGGAGCTCATGCGGAAGCTCTTCAAAAAGGTCGGCGAGCGCGTCTGGATGGAGCCGGAATTCACGTGCGAATTCGGCAAGAACATCACCATCGGAAGCGACGTGTACATCAATTTCGGCTGCACGCTTCTCGATTGCGGGCAGATCACGATCGGTGACCACACGCTGCTGGGGCCGCACGTGAGCATGTATTCGGCGAACCATTCGCTGGATGCCGCGGAGCGGATCGCGGGGGCCTTGATTCCCGAACCCATCACCATCGGCAACCGCGTGTGGATTGGCGGCGGCAGCACCATTCTCAGTGGGGTTACCATCGGCGATGACGTGGTCATCGGCGCCGGAAGCGTCGTGACCCGCGACATCCCCCCGGGTGTCGTGGCTGCGGGCAATCCATGCCGTGTGTTGAGAAAAATCACGGAAGAGGACAAGGTCGGTTTTCCAATCTGAATCGTCATGGGACACGAACACGTCTGAAATAATGAACGACAGCTGGCACGCGGGTGGCGGAAGTCCCGCCGGCGACGAGATGGAACTTTCATCGTTTCATAAAAAAGTAATGGTAAACCTCATGTGAATATTATATAATAACTTGTGTTTTTGACACCACCAGAGAAGGCGACACGTCCCAAGATAGTTAGGGCATGTTGTCCTGAAATATAATGGAGCGCTTATGATGATAAAAAGACATCAAACAATGTCGGTCGTACTTGCGGTCGTATTTGCGGTACTGAATGCCGCGAGCGTCGTCGCGGCCGTGAACTTCCCGGTCGGGACCCACCTCATCAAGGGGACGCTGAAGGACTGGCAGAACAAGGTGCTGACCTCGTCCGCCGCCGTGACCATCCAGGCCGTTTCGACGAACGGGACGGTCATCGCCTCCACGAAGGTGGCGGATCCGACGGCCGACGGCTGCAACTTCCTGCTGCAGATTCCGCTCTCCTCGAAGGCCACCGGATCCACGGCGGCAGTCGGCGACAAGCTCAACTGCGTCCTCGTTCAGGAGTCGGGACTCTCCCTCGCGGTCGAACAGCTTGACGTGGGCGAAGCGAACACCGTGTCGAACGTCTGCCTCGCGTTCATGAACATGGCGAGCTATACGAAAGACGGCGAGACGGTCAAAGTCGCCCAGGAATACGTCGACACGATCGCCGTGTGGATGGAAGTGCTCGGGTACGAAGGCAACTACGATCCCTTTGCCGACTACGACAACGACGGCGTGTCGAACTACGGCGAATACTGCGCGGGTACGAATCCCTTCGACGCGTCGGACAAACTCGCGATCACCGCCTACGCCGCGCCTCAAAGCGCACCCCATGCCATCAGCTTCGAGTATGTTGGCGGCCACGTCTATGGCGTCGCCACGACGCTCTCGCTCACGAATCCCAAATGGGCGGCCCAGCCCGTCAAGAAATCCGAGACGGACGCCGAGCAGGCGCAGGTAATGCCGTCCGCCGACGAGGAGGACGTGGGCATGACGACCATCTACGTGGTGCCTGCCGAGGGCGCGACGAGCCAGTTCTTCAAACTTGAGGCCAAGTAAAATGTTGCCAGTGTGGAAATGTTGCCAATTGCCAATGCGAATGTTGCCAATTGGTAATTGGTAATTGGAAATTGGAACTGGCAACACTGGCAACATTCCCCAGTTTTCCATATTGAAAGGTTGAAACATGAAAAAAGCGTACAGATCAGCATTATTGATTCTGCTGCCGGTGGCGGCTTTCGCCCTGCCGTGCGTGGAAGAGACGATGACGCTCACGAAGGGGTGGAACGCGATCTACCTCGAATCGACGCCGACGAACGCGGCGTGCGCGGACTTCTTCGCCGGCGCCCCCGTCGCGCGCGTCGCGGCGTACTATTCCGACGCCTACTCCTCCACGCGCCAGATCGCTGACGACGGGACGGAGATCGCCCAGAAGCCGATTTCCTATCATGTGTGGGTTCCCGGCGACGAGACGGCCTCGACGATGGACACGCTCGTGGGCGGACGCGTCTACCTGATCTATGCGACCAATACCTGGACGAAGGAGAACTTCCTCGGCGTACCCTCCGCGCCGCGGCAGACGTGGCGCGCCACGTCGGGCGACACCGGCTTCATGAATATCGTGGGCGTCTCTGTGGATGCGACCGTCACCGTAGGCGCAAAGGCGTATTTCGGCGAAGGACCCTTTGGCACGTCGTCGAGCGTCGCCTACCAGATCGGCGGAACCAAGACGGCTGCGCCGACGTTCCTTCCGATGACCATCGGCTCCGGTCCGAGGCTGCATGGCGGCATGGCGTACGCCCTCACGGCGACGAAGGACGGCGACTGGCCGGGCGTGATCGGCGTGCTGGGCGACGCCGTCGCCTTCGGCGCGGACGCGAACTACGCGTCGATCACGGTTCGGAACTATGGCACGACGAACCACACGTTTCGCTTCACGATGGAGAGCTCGGCGTCAGGGGAGACTCCGCCGCCGATCTCCCGCCGGCTGCCGCGCGTCGATGCGATCAGCGAGCCGGGCTACACGAACGTCGAGGTGGACGTCGCCTGGGAGGTTTCGCTCGCCAAGGATGAGGTCGTGGAGCAGATCTTCAAACTTGATCGTTCGCAGCTCGTGGCCGGAACGGAATACGGGGCGATCCTGGTGATAGAGGACCTCGGCGCCAGCAAGATGTGCGTACGCCTGCCGATCTACGTGGCTCCGGTCTCCGCGAGCGCCGTCGCCTATCCCACGGGTCTCTGGGTCGGCGAGATCGCGCTCACGAAGGTCACCATGATTGACGATACCAATTCCATCCCCGTGACGGCCGGCGGAACGCTGAAGATGAGCGTGATGATGCACGTGGACACGAACGGAACGTGCCGGCTGCTCCAGCGCGTCGCGGTGGGCATCGACACGAACGGCACGGCGCGCCTCTTCAAGGAGTTTTCGAGCGTGCCGGCGGAGGTTGAAAACCCCCGGCGCCTCTCGACGGTGATGATGAGCGTCGATACGCCGGTCGTCGCGGCGGCGGACGGTTCGGCGTTCGGCGACGACACGGCCTTCACGTGGACCGTCGCCCCGACTGCGCGGGACAATCCGTTCCGCCACGCCTGGCATCCGGACCACGACGGCAAGAAGGCGGACTATTCGGGCCCCGCTCCTTCGGGCGACGACTTCGGGAACTACGCGCAGCCGGTCAAGCCCGAGCTGTGGAGCATCACGAACCGTCTTGACTTCTCCTGGCACGAGGATGGCATCGGCGCGAAGCCCGTGAACTTCCCGTACAACGCCGACGAGACGACTTCGGGCGTCGTGACCTGGGAAGTGACGGGACTCGTCTCGAAGGGGCCGATCAAGTCTGTCGGCACGTTCACCCTGAAGCGCGTCTTCAAGGCGAAGGAACTGGAGTAGACCGGAAAATCCGGACATTCCGGAAAAGAATTTGAAAGGAGTATGATGATGAAGAGTTTGGTCAAGGCAAAGGCGCTGTGCGCGGTTTCACTTTTGCTTTTCACCTCCGCCGCGTTCGCGGACGTACCGCAGGTGCTGACGTATCGCGGCGTGCTGCGGCGGACGGGCGGATATGAGCGCGCCACGTCGCTGGAGATGACGTTCCGCCTCTACGACTCGAAGGCGCCGGACACGGCGCTCTGGGCGCGGACGATGCGCGTGCCGGTCGATACGAACGGGGTCTTCTACGCCGAGCTCAGCGACGCGAACGGGAACGATCCCGACGGGATCGGCTACACGCTCGCCGACGCAATGGGCGCCATCAAGGGGACGCCCGAAATCGGCCTCACGCCGCCGGACGCGGCGGAGCTGAAGCCGCGGCAGAAGCTCGCCACGGCGCCGCGCGCGGCCCGTGCGGCGCGAACAAAGGCGGCGGACGTCGTCTACGCGCCGACCGGGGCCTACGCGCAGGGCGTGAACATCGACATCGCGGCCGTCGGCGAAGTGACGGTCCAGCAAGGCGCGTCGCTCGCGGCATTCCCGCCCAACTGCACCCTGACGAAGCTCGGGAACGGCCAGACGCGCGAGCTCGGCGGCGGCACGACGGAGATCACGGTGCGGGACGTGACGGCGGCCCGTCCGAACTGGCCGGTGAGCTTCGTGGAGCGCAGCTTCAAGTACACGACGCAGGCCGCGCCGTGCGACATGATCCTCACCTACGAGGGCGACGACGGCGCGTTCAACGTCCTCGTGCCGGCGGGCGGGAAGATCACCGACGCGAACGCCAACGTGCAGACGATCTACGGCACGGCGTTCGGCAATCCCTGACGGGGGCTAGCATACTAGAAGCCTAGAAAGGAAACACGATGAATAGGACTGCTAAATTTTCGATTATGTTGTTGTTGGCGCTGATGGCGGCGGCCAATGCGCGCGGCGAGATGGGCGCCGGCACGATCACCAGTTCGACCAAGGAGCTTAACGGCGGCATGGTCTATACCGTGCAGGGCAACGTCACGCTCTCCGGCGCGACGTCCACGAGCGCCTTGACGGTGAAATCCAACAGCGGGGACAATGGCAAGCGCGTCGTCATCGACATTCCCGAGGGCTGTTCGCTCACGGTGACGGGCGGCGACGCCGGCAATGTCGGCGGCCGCATCGGCGCGGGCGCGGGCATCGAGCTGCCGAGCGACATGACGCTCTACATCACCGGCAAGGGCAAGCTGACGGCGAGAGGCGGCAATGCCGCGAACGGCGGCAACGGCGGCGCCGGAAGCGGCGCCTCCCGTAACGGGGCCAGCCACACCAACGGCAAGGGCGGCGACGGCGGCCATGGCGGCGGCGGCGCGGCGGCGGCCATCGGCGGCAAGGGCGGCCAGGGCGCCTCCGGGACTTCCGGCGGCGGGAACGAGACGAGGGTGTCCAGCGGTTCGAATTTTGCCAAGAACGGCTCGAACGGCGGCACCTCAAGCGACGCATCCACTGGCTCTGCGGGCGGTGCCGTCTACATTCTCGGCGATGTCGCCGTGACCGTGCGCGGCGGTTCGGCCGGCGCGTCCGGGGCGCCGAACGGGACCTACGGCACGTATTCCAAGGAAGATGCGGCCGACGACTGGTTCGCGGGCGGCGG
>CAMKJU010000005.1 GCA_946413265.1 uncultured Lentisphaerota bacterium | reverse complement strand
GCCTCCCCGCAGTGCTCGCGCGCCTGCCGCACGCATTCCGTCATCTTCGTGAGCGGGTTCAGCAGCATCCGGCTCTGGGCCCAGAAGATGGGAAACACGAGCAGTATGCCCACGACCGTCACAAAAAGCGTCAGCCGCCCGATGGCGGCCCCGGCCGCGTTTGAGAACGTCTGCGGCAATGATACGGACAGCCGCGACACCGGACGCCCCGCGATGTCGCGGATGGTGTATACGGCCTCGAACGGGTTCTCGCCCAGTTTCCAGAATCCGCCGGAGTAGAACTCAAAAGCCTCCGACACCATCGACGACAGCCCGAACGACTGCTGCCGCTCGGTCTTCGTCCCCACATGCGTGACAGGTACGGCGCTGGCCTCCGTCTTGCCGTTGGACACATGCAGCTCCATGCCCGCGAACACCTCGTTCATCTGGGCCGTGAAGCGCGTGGGGTCGAACGGCATGCCAAGCGCCAGGAAGCGGCCGTCGGCCCCTCGAATCAGCGCCACGTAGTAGGAATTGCCGCGAAGGCGGAGGAGGTTGGCGGAGAGAGGCGCGGACACCCGCCCGTTCTTTTCCACGCACGACTTCACCCAAAGCGGGAAATGCTTTTTGTACGACGCCACGTCCTTCGCGCGCAAGGCGGCCCCCGAATGGCCCTCCGCCACAAAACCCTCGACGAAATGCCCGTTTGCGTCCAGCCTCAAGGCCAACGCCACGTGGTTGCCGTCGAAAAGGCCGAGGTACGTGTTTATGGGAAGCGTCGTCTGCTCCGGAGAGAGCGTCTCCATGTACTGCTTGACCTTCTCGGCGTTGCGAATCGCCAGGCGGTTGATGTCTGTGCCGATCTCACGCACCTGCGTCTCGGCGTCCTTCACGAGGTGTACTAGCACTATGCGCCCGCCAATGTAGAACAGGCCCAGTATCGTCAACAGGAAAAACGCCGTCGCCAGCGAGTAGCGAGTGCGGATCGAGTGCCGCACCTTGTGCAGCACGTCATTCTTTTTCCTCAGTGTCTTCAGGAACATCCCCTACCTCCCCGATTTTTTCTGCCAGATCCAGACAACAAGCAACAGCAGGACCAGCCCCGCCGTAATCGCCAGCCGCGTATGCCGCCACGCAACCTCCGGGTCCGCCTGGTAGGGACGCCTCGCCGAGGCGTCCGCCGAGATGGCCGCGCTTGTCGTGACTTCCGGGATGGCCGCGCTTGTCGTGACCTGCCTACCCGCACCACCATAATCGGTCGCGACAAGCGCGGCCCTCCCGTCAGTGGCCTCCCCCTGACGCGGCCGCACGGCAAGCCGTCCCTCCGAGACGGCCTGCTGGTACGAATGCTGCGCCTGCTGGACTTCCTGCTGACGGCGCATCGTCACCAGCTCAATGTTTTCGTTTGCTTCAATCATCGCTCACCCCATACGCTTTTACGGCACCTCCTGCCAGAAGAGGACCCTTGGCTTGCCCGTGCCAAGCGGCATTCCAACGAGCTGGTTCATCACGTTCTCCGGCGAACCGGAATAGAGGCGATAGTCCCAGTTCAGGTAGAGCTTTCCGCTGAAGATCATGCCCTCGTTGCGGCACACCAGCGAGCCGTTGATCGTACACTGGCCCAGCTTGCCGAAAATGCCGTGGTTGTTGTAAAGAACCGCGTCAATCTGCGTAATGGTGGACGCGCGCGAGGAAATTTCATTCGGTGCCACGACGCTGTCGTAGTAGCGGCGGCCCGTTGCGGACTTGTATTCGTAATGGTCTAGGACGTTCTGCAGGCGTCCCCACCGGTCCCGTTCCTGCCTGTAAACCGCCTGTTGCGCCACCTTGTTCCCTCCGTCGGCTGCGGTGTAGTTGCCCTCGAACACGGTCTTGCCCGCCGTGGGATAGCCGATGTCGCCGTCGATCCACGTTCCGTCGTCCGCCTGCGCGCAACCGTATGGCTGCACGTATGGCTGCTGCGTAAGCACTTTCTTGAGCGTGGTGTCCAGCCAGCTCGACGACGTGCAGTCGCCCATGACGATGTTTCCCTTCGCGGAAAGGCAGAGGAGGTCCTTGGTGGAGTTTCCGTTGTTTGACGCCGCCTCCTTGTTGGCCCAGTTCGGCGGATTGAGGTATTGGATGTTCCCCACGATGTGGATGTTGCGGCTCGAGTAGATCGTGCCCTGTCCAGTCACGTAGCCCTTGATCACCACGTCGTTCGAGACTACTACCGGGCCGTTGAGCTTGATGGGGTTGTTCTGCGTGCCTTCCAGCACAAGCGCGTGGTTATCTGGAAGGTTGGGATTGCCCGACGGCCCCGTTCCCTGGTAATAGCCATAGTTCGGATCGCCGGAATTTGCGTTGTTGATGTAGTAGGTGCCGCCCTGCGACAGGGTTGATTTCAGTTCCTTGCCGTATTCAATGTATGAGTTCAGCTCCGATATCCACGGCATGTCCAGCCCCTCGGAAAGATTGCCGTGGAGGCGTGCCGTGAGATCCGCCTGGGTCACGGTGTCCGGCGCGTTGTAGCCTCCGTCGTCCGCCGACTTCTGGAGCGGGCGCGCGCGGTTGGACGTACCGTACTGCGTGCTGCGGTAGGTGTTCTTGTTGTCCATCGTGCCCGTGCCGTTCTTGATGTCGCCGGGCACGCCCAGTTCGTCGTTGCGGGCACCATAGACGTCCCCGTTCACTTTAGGGTTCTGCGAGAGCGACATGTCGCCGTTCGCGCGCACCGCGCCGTTCGCCGTGATCGTGGATCCCTCGAACCAGCCGTAGTTGTTCACGAAGTAGGCGTAGTCGAACACCTTGGAGCGGTCCACGCCGAACGACACCCGTTCGGAAATCGTGACGCTCACCGGTATTCCGTTGCCCGTGACGCGCGAAGCCGTTCCGTAGAACGTCACCTCCGCGCGGTTACCGACGGCTACAGGCGACGTCCTGAGGCCCACGCTCAAATCCGTGAACCCCGGCATTTGCGCGCGGAGCGGCACGAGCGACTCGTCGAAGTTGATGACGAAGCCTCCCATGCCGATCGAGTTGGTGGTCCAGCCAGAGGTGAACCAGTTGTAGACGTTGATGCCCAGTACAGACCTGTTTCCATTGCGCCGCTTGAAGGTAAGGTAAACATCCTCCTTCACCTTCTCGATTGCGCTCATCGCCGCGAGGCGGCAGCTGGATTTCGCCGCCTGCATGGCGCTCTGCCGCGCGGCATACGAGACATAGCCGAGCGTGCCCGCAAGGATGATACCCGCGCAGAGGGCGAGGACGAGCGAGAACACGAGCACGAAACCCTTGGAAGAATGCCGGTCCTTCATTTGTCCAGGCCTCCTTTCCCGTCTGGGCGCGTCTCCTGCTGCCGTCCGAACACGGACACGACGATGCGCTCGTTGTGCTTAATGGGCAGCCCCGCAACGTCAGTACGTCCCGAGAGGTGGATGTAGAACCGCGATTTGTCCTCTTCGTTTTTACTGTTTTTCGCCACGGTTATTGGGCTGGGAGGCCTGTAACTCGCACCATGGGTGTAACTGCCATAATCCGCAAGAAGGTTCATTCCGCCGGGATTCAGCCAGCGATGCGGCCAGCGTTCATCGTAGCGGTCCTCGCTGAAGAAACTGCATTTGGTTGTGCCGGGATCCTTGAACACAAGCTGGATGGTCTGGGCGACGGCGGAATTGTCGATGGGCTTGAACGCAGCGCAGTGCATGAGGATCTTGGTGGCGTTGCCCTCAAGAACGTCATTGTTGTTCGTGCCGGACAGAAGGCCCGCCCATATCGTGTCGTTATGCGGCGGCGCCGCGTGGAAAAGGAGCCGATCGCGCAAGTCGCGCGCGCGAAGCGACATCTCCGCCGTCGCGAACGTCGCCTTCAGGAGGCGTATCCCACCGATGAACGCGCTGGACACGGCGGCCATCACCACTGCGAAAATCGTGGTGGTCAGCATCAGCTCCACGAGCGTGAAACCGCGTCTGGACGCCCCGCCCGCCATCAGCCTTCCTCCGTCCCGCTCTTGAACACCGTCGCCGTGTGCGTTGCGGAAAGACGCCGCCGCGCGCCTGCAGCCCCCCATTCAACGTCTACCGAAATCAATACGCCCAACTCGACTGACGAATCGGACGGATCCGTGATGCGCCTAATTGTCGTATATGATTTTGCCGTGGACCCCGCACGGTAGAGCATGGGCGCGGCCTCTTCCGTGATTTCGTCGGCGGGAAACTCCACCCACGTCTGGGTTTTGCCAATCAAGTTCCGCAACGAGCTGTAGTTCTCGTTGTACCGCTTCCAGGCGAGGTCGAAGGCGTAGGCGTCCGCCTGCAGGTATTCCGCGTTCTCGCGGGCGATGCGGGCCGAGACGGCGATCCCCTCGAACAGCGCGAGGACCATCAGCGCGAGTATGGACGCCGCGAGCATCACCTCGACGAGCGTGACGCCGCGTTTCGCCCTACGCGTTCTCGGCAAAGTACTTCTCAAGGAAATCCTCCGTCGTGTGCGGGTCGGCAAGGAAGAAGCGGCAGGGACATCCCGCCAGACGCTCGACCTCCGCATGAAACGCCGTATCGAGCGGGTTCAGAACCGCGACAAGCAGCGTATCTCCCAGCCGCCCGAACGGCACCGCCCCGCGGACGCGCACGAGCTCCTCCGGCAGCTGCTTCATGAGCGCGGCCGACGGCATGAACGCCTGCAGGGGGATGGGGGGCGCGGACGCGGCGTCCGCCATGTACACCGCCGCCTTCTCGCCCATGCCGCCGCTCTCCTTTTCAAGAATCGCCAATGCGGAAACGAGAAAAGGACGCGTCGCCTCCGGCAGTCCGCCAAGGTGCCTCTGCACCACTTCCGCCGCCGAGGCGTCCACAACGTTCTTGGCGTAGAGGTCGCGGATCAAAGCGGCCTCCGCCTTCACCGCCGACATCACCACCTGCGCAAGGGTGATTCCCTCCTTCCCTGGCTGGGCGTGCTCGCCGGGCGAGCCGCCACCCGCAGGATGCACCACGGCGCGCCTCGGTGGTGTACCGGCTCCCGGGCGCACCACGGCCTTCAGCTGGACTGGATTCCGCACGGACTTGATCCGCCGCACCATGTCCTGCGCGTCCGTCTCAGGAAAACCGCCCAGACGCTCGCCAATCGCTTCCGCCGCATCGTAGTCCTTCTCCCGCAGCAACGCCTCCGCCAGCTGGATAAGCGACGTCCGCTGTTTCTCCACGTCGCCCAACTGCTCGTATGCAACGGAAAGAAACTCGAGCGTCGTGCGGTCGCCCGGCATCACTTTCAGCATTTTCTCGAAATAGGCAATGCCCTCGAGCAGCTTTGAATTCGCCTGTTCAGCCATTTTTCCTTTTCTCCGACTCCTATTATAGCAAAATTCGTGCCGACGGATGGCACGGATTATGCTAAAATATTGAATATGCTTTTGAAACCCATTAAGAAGACGCAGAAAAACGCTCACTTCGGGAACTTCTCCGAGGCGTTGCTTGCCTGCAAGGTGCTGGAGGCGGAACAGCTCAAGGAAGTCGCGCGGCAGGCGGCAGAAGCTAAAACGCCGCTTGAGCAGTACCTCGTGCAGAAGGATCTCGTCGACCCGGCAGCGTTCACGCTGGCTGCGGCAACTTATTTCAACATGGCACCGCTGTCCCTTCCAGACAGCTTTACGGTCAACCAGGATTTGCTTTGTGGCAAAAATGAGGATTTCTGGATCAAGGCGAAGGCCGTTCCGATAGCCAAACTGGGCGGACGCCTGACGATCGCCTTTGCCGACCCATTCAACCTCCCAGCCCTGGAAGAGGTCACGCGCGCCGCAAACGGACACATCTGGTCCTGCGTTGCCCCGGAAAAGCAGATTGCGGACGCCCTCGCCCGCCTGAAGGCGGCTCGGGACGCCTCAAACCCCGCCCTCGCGATGGAATCCATCATGAAGGGCGACGAGTCCGAACTCGAGGTTCTCTCCGAGATGAAGGCGTCGGATGTCCTCGACGCCTCCCTCACTTCGGACGAAGATGCGCCCGTGATCCGCATGGTGAACTCCATGATGATCGAGGCGCTGAAGACGAAGGCGTCGGATATCCACTTCGAGGCGCTGGAACATGCTTCGCGACTCCGCTACCGCATCGACGGCGAGCTCGTGGAACGCCCTGCCCCGCCGAAGGCCCTCCACAACGCCGTCGTGAGCCGCATCAAGATCATGAGCGCACTCGACATCGCCGAACGTCGTAAACCGCAGGACGGCCGCTTCAAGATCAAGGCCATCGGCAAGGAAGTGGACGTGCGCGTCTCGATCCTCCCTACCGTGCATGGCGAGAAGGTCGTGATGCGTATCCTCGACAAAGCGAACCTCGCGCCCGGCCTCGCGTCGCTTGGACTCGACGAATATGCCTACAAGGCGATGAAGTACGCGATCGAGCAGCCGCACGGCATCATCCTCGTGACAGGCCCCACCGGCTCGGGCAAGACTACCACGCTCTACTCCTGCCTCCAGGACCTAAACACGCCCAACGTGAACATCATCACCGCCGAGGACCCCGTCGAATACGAACTCGCCGGCGTCAACCAGGTACACGTGAATGCGGCGGTGGGCCTTACGTTCGCGGGCGTGCTGCGAAGCGTGCTGCGTCAGGACCCCGACATCGTGCTCGTCGGCGAAATCCGCGACGGCGAGACGGCGGACATCGCGGTGAAGGCCGCCTTGACGGGCCACCTCGTGCTCTCCACCCTTCACACCAACGACGCCGTGGGCGTTGTGGCGCGTCTCTTCGACATGCAGATCGCCCCGTTCATGCTCGCGAGCTCCCTCATCCTCGCGCAGGCGCAGCGCCTTTTCCGCAAGCTGTGTCCGTTCTGCAAGAAGCCCGTGGAGATCAACGCGGAGCTGTTGCAGGCGAACAAGGTGGACCCCGCGCCGTTCGAGGGCGTCACGGTGTACGGTCCGGGCGGCTGCCCGAAGTGCCGCGGTTCCGGCTACAAGGGACGCGGCGCGTTCATGGAGGTTCTGCCGATCTCGCCGAAGATACGCGGTCTCATCGAACGCGGCGGCGACGCGGAAAAGCTTAAGGCATACGCGCTCGAAGAGGGCATGGTCACGCTGAAGGAGGCCGGGATGCGCAAGGTGCGCGCGGGCATCACGTCGCTCGAAGCCGCATTTGAAGTGACGGGAGGTGAATGATGGGAAAGGCAATCAAGGTAAAGGGCGCGAAACGCATCCGCAACAAGGAAATCATCCCGTTCACGCGCCAGCTCGCGTCGATGCTCGGCGCGGGCATGACGATCCTCGCGTCGATCCAGACGCTGGGCGAACAGTGTGCAGACCAAGAGTTCAAGAAGGTGCTCCAGCACCTGTGCGACGTGATCGAGAGCGGCGCTCCGATGTCTAACGGCCTCGCCGAATACCCGCAGCTGTTCGACGACATGTACGTGAACATGGTCATCGCGGGCGAGCAGTCCGGCGAGTTCGCGGGCATCATGAAACGTCTCGCCGCGATCCTCCAGTCGTCGTCGCGCCTTAGGAAGAAGGTCAAGAGCGCGATGACCTACCCGACCGTAATCGTCAGCATCGCCATGCTGCTTGCGGCCGGACTCATCCAGTTCGTCGTGCCCGTGTTCGCGGAGATGTTCAGCGGCTTCGGGAAGGAACTTCCCTGGCTCACGCAGAAACTCGTGGACATCTCGACGTTCGTGAAGAACTGGTGGTACATCATCGGCGGCGTGATCGTGGGCGGCGTGTTCATCTTCAAGCGCTGGAAGGCCACGCAGGCCGGACACCTCGCGTTCGACCGCTTCAAACTCAAACTACCGGTTTTTGGGCTCCTGAACCAGAAGGCGGCGATCGGACGCTTCTGCCGTCTGCTCGCGCAGATGATCGCGGCAGGCGTGCCGATCCTCAAGTCGCTGGAGGTCGTGGCCGGCTCGCTCGACAACTTCGTGCTCGAGAACTCCGTCCTCGCCGCGCGACGGGAGGTGGAGCAGGGCAACCAGCTCAGCCCATCCCTTCAGGGCAAGCCCTTCATGCCCATCCTGATGATCCGCATGCTCGCCGCCGGCGAGAAGGCCGGCAAGGTGGAGGACATGCTTGAATCCGTGGCCGACTCCTACGACGAGGAGGTGGAGGTGATGCTCGCCACGCTCACATCGCTGATGGAGCCGTTCCTCATGGTGTTCCTCGGCGTCGTCATCGGCACGATCGTCACGGCCATGTTCCTCCCAATCTTCAACCTCGGCTCCCTCGCAAGCTAACGGAGGCGCTACCGAAAATTCACGTGATGGGTTCCGGCAGGCAGCGAACGTTCGCCTTCGCCGGTCACCATCTTCACCGGCGCGGGCGCAACAAGATCGACCGTCCAGCGTCCGCCTTCCCGGCGCGCGTCGATGGTAAATGCGCCACGGGCAGTGGGCACTGCGGCGGATAGGCGCGTGAGCGGACCGAACTACGGCGCGAAGCGGATTTCCTCGAATCCCGGCTTCAGAGGCGTCACGCCCAGCAGATGACGCACCGTGACGTTCAGCGGCGCAGTGGACCAGGCGTGGTTCATGTCCGGCACCCGCCCAGGTTCCTTGAGCGTCAGGTCCCAGAACTCCATCGAGACCGTCGCGCCGAGTTTCATCATCTGCATCCAGCCGCGCGGCCCGTCGGTGGTCATGAGCTTGAACGCCTCGTCGGACCGCCCCGCCATGAACAGCGCCTCGAGCACGAACTGCGACATGTAGGTGCTGCACCGCATCCCCTTCTTCACGATGAAGTCCGCCGGCGCGGACGCCTCGCGTCCCGAGAGTACCCCGCACGCAATCGCCATCGCATTGGCATGTACGGTGAGATGCTTCGACCCCTCGCCATCCCAGACAAGCCCGCTCGCGGGATCCACGAACGCCTTGATGAACGCGGCGCGCACCTTGCGCGCGCGTTCGGCGAACGCACGCGCGTCGTCCTGCCTGCCGATGGCCGCCGCCATCTCGGACATCTCCACGAGGTTCCGGTAGTGGAGGGCGTTGACGACGGCGTTCACGGGGCGGAACTCGAACCCGTCCCGGTAGCACTTGGCCCAATCGACGATATCCCTCGCGCCCTTGGCTTCCGCCTCCTTCGTCCCCGTGACGAGCAGCCCGTCCTCCCGGGCGAGGTTCAGCCAGAGCTTCTGCGTCTTCATGGCCTCGTAGTGGGCGGCGATGCGGTCGGGACGGCCCGTGTACATCCAGTCGGCATGGCACATGCGGATGAAGAACTGCTTCCATTCCGTGGGCCAGGTGGAGTTGTCCCGCAGATGGTCCACCATCTTGCGGGCAAGGGAATAGTCCGAGGTCATGGCGTACGTGCTCAGCTGCGTGATGTAGCTGTCGGCCTCGTACGGCCAGCGCTCGCGGTCGCCATCGATGAAAAGCCCGGTGAAGGTAGTGGCGCGGATGGAGTGCTTGCAGAAACCGTACACGCGGTTGAGGGCCTCGCTGTCGCTGTCAAAACGCGACTCCGCCATGTCGTACGGATAGAAGATCGGCACCTGGCGCACGGTGTCCGCCGCGACTGGGAACGGCAGTTCGACAATTTCCGCCCACCTGAACGGCATCACCATCCCGAACTTCGGGAGTTCACGCTTCACCTGACGGTTTCCCATGAAATACGCATTGCCGTTTCCGGTCGTGTACGGAATGCGCTGCGTGCCGACGCCGTCGAACACGCCCTCGGTCGTGGCGCAGCGGATTCTGCCTTCAGACCGCGTGTAGCGGCGTCCGGTCTGCACCGACCCCTTCTCGTCCAGCAGCTCGCCCCAGACGATCTTGTAGGGGCCGGGCTTTTTCACGTCCACCTCAAGCCAGCCGAACTGGTGCTTGCCGAAGTCCAGAACCGCGTGTCCGGCCGCGTTCGTCGTGATCGAGACGGCCTGCGCGTCCGGCCCTCGCACGACCTCGCGGAGCACAACGTTTCCGCAAGGGACGCCCGCAGCGGAGCAAACCGCCGTAACCGCGAACATAACAGCAATGACTTTATCTTTCATGTTGATTCACCTTTTACATGGGCATCTGGAATCTCTTTGACGGACAATATCATAACGGCTTTTTGGAATGAAGTCAAGGCGCGCTCGGTGATCGCGCCCTACCAACGGTGGCCGACCACCGGGCGGCCCGCATTTTCACTTCGTGACTGTGACCTTGAAGCGATGTGTCCGGCTCTTGCCGGGGGCGAGCGGCAGCGACTTCTTCATCACGGGTTCGAGACAGTAGAACCGGTGCCACTCGTGCGGACGAAGCGACACGCAGAGCGGCGTGCGCTCCGTGCCGGGATTCCAGACGTACCACGTGTCGTTGCCCGACGCCTCGACGGTGATCGCACGTGACGCCGTCGCGCGTGGCATCATGCACGTACCGCGTCAAGCCGTAGAACGGCTCGCCGAGCGGATCCTTGCGTCCGTCCTTCCACACCTTGCGGATGCGGTACTCGTGACGCGAGTGCGTGGGGAGCCCCAGATCCTCATAGCGGGCGATGCGATAGGGGATTCCGTTGGGAGCCTCGTTCTTGACGTTAGCGAGGAACTTGCCGTCGCGCCAGAGTTCGTAGTGGTCGAAGGCGGGCGACATCTCCGCGCCCCAGAGGATGTACATCTGCCCGTCCTTCTCGCCGTGTCCGGCGCGCGGTTTTTCGATGAGCCCCGTCCAACCGGGCGGCGGTTCCTCGACCGACTCGCGCGAGAAGCGCGGGATGTTTTGTTCGCGCATCCATTTCGCATACGGATCAAGCCAATCCTCGCACATGCGTGCAACATTCGCCCACTGCTGTGTACGGCGGTCGCGGGGCGACCGCCCTACCTTTTCGTCCGTTCCGCCCGGTAGGGCGGTCGCCCCGCGACCGCCGCAATAACGGCCACCCGGTAGGGCGGTCGCCCCGCGACCGCCGTTTGCATACGACGTGATCGCGAAACGGAACGTGAAATTCATCGAATCGCCGTCGGGCTGGTGCATCTGGAGCCAATCCGTGAAGAGATACGGATAGATGGCCGTCTTTCCCTTCGGCGGCTTGCCGGTGTAGCACGTCTTGTCGGGATGGATCTCGCCGAACTCCGTCAGCGTCGAGTCGCGCATCATCAGCGCCACGCCGAAGTCGGCGTTCTCGACCAGGCACCAGTCGCGCACGGCGCAGTAGGCGTCCGTCGTCATCGGATGGCAGTCCTCGTATGGACGGATGACCGTGCCGTTGAGGTGCGCGCGGAACGCACCGCCCGGCACGGCGAACGGAAACGCGAGGTAGCCGAAGCGGTAGTAGCGGCGCGTGTTGAAGAGGTCGCGCGCATGCTCGAAGCGGTCCTCGATGTCGATGCGCTTCTCGTTCTCGGCCAGGTACACGCGGCGCGTCACCTTCGCGCCGAGCGCCTTTTCGGGCTCCGCCTCCCACGTCTTGTGGTTGTTGCGGGTGTACATGAAGCGGTTGGCGGGGCCATCGATCAGCTCGCGCGTCAGTTCCTTGTCGTAGATGGAGTAGATCACGCCGTTCGTCACGGCCACGCGGTACCAGCGGTTCTCGGTGACGCCGTCGCGGCAGAGGCGACCCGGGATATCCGGACTTTCCGGATTTTCCGGACTTTCCGGACTTTCCGGATTTTCCGGATTTTCCGGAATTTCCGGATTTTCCGGAGCCTTCAGCCTAAGTTTCGCCACCGCTTTCGCAAGTTCATTCGAGGCGGTTGCGGCGGCGCGGTCGAGCCAGTCGCGGCGCTGCATCCACGTCTCGAAAACCCTCCGCCCCTTGTAGCCGCTCGTGCCGTAGCAATGCTCGTCGTAGAGGAGGAGGTACCACCACGCGCGGTCAACAGCCCCGCGGTCGATCGTGCCGGCGAACGTGCCGAGGCGCTCCGCCGTCTCAAGCTTTCGGTCGATGTTGAGCTTGTCGGCGAGAAGTTCCGGCGCGCAGACGGCGTGCTGCAGCCAGCCGCTCGTCATCTCGCCCGTGAGGGTGGGGATCTTGTCGCCGAACTTCTCCTCAAGGTACTCGAACGGCTCGTCGAGGCGTCCCACCGTGCGGAACTGCGGCCACAGCCACTTCTTGTTCCACTCCGCCGCGAAGTCCGCAAAGCCGGTGTTCGGCCATTCGTCGTCGCAATAGACGCCCGCGAGCCACACGTCGTAGGGGTACTTGCTCTCCAGTATCTTCAGGAACTCCGGCATGCGCGCCTCGGCCCCTGCGATGAACGACGGCCTGACCCCGCTCGTCAGTCCCAGCCGCTCGTACCCGCGCCCGTAGTGCGTGGAGCACCAGACGAGCAATGACTCCTTCCCGCCAGGAGCCTTCCAGCGGAAGACCATCGGGAGGTCGAGTTCGTATGAAACCGCGATCCGGTTGCCGCCGCCCTGAAGGTCGGGGTTGTTGTAGTCGGGGTGGGACGTGAGCATTTTCTTCCGCATCTTCCAGATGGTCGAGCGGATGGGGTTCCACTGGTTGGGCGCGAAGAAGCAGTAGCGCACGCCAGCGCGGACGTACGGATCGATCAGCGAACAGCTGAGGCCGGGGTTGTCGGACATGAAGAACGTGCGCGTGTGGATGCCCCACTTCTGCTCAAGAAGCCGCTTCGTGAGCGTGGAGCGGTCGATTTCGGTCCCGGAATAGAGGTGCGTATGGTTGCCAGCGCACATCACGCCCACGTCCATGCGCCCGCGCGCCATGTAGTTGGTGACGATGCGCCACGCAGCGTCCATGCCCTTGTCCTGGTGGTAGTTGTCCCAGAACCACACGTGCTCCATCGCGAAGCGGTATGCGGCCGGGTCGTCGTCGGAACGCGTGTCGGCGTCGATGAGCCGCGCCGCCTCGTCGATGCGCCGCACGCTTCCGTGGCGCTGGATGTACTGCGAGTTGTGGAGGCCGACGTCGGTATGCGACGACTTGAGCCCGTAGAGCTTCCACTCGCGCACCGGCGGGAGGTTCGCAGGCAGGCGGTTCGTGGGCACGAGCTCGTAGACGGTCTCGCCGGCCGTGTTCTTGCGCGAGATCATGCGCCGCCCGTCACGCGTGATCATCGGGTGGGCCGTGAAGGACTCGCCGCGCAGCGGAGAGTAGGGGCCAGTCCAGGCGTTGCGCTTGATCTTCTTCTCGCCGATGCTGCGCGCGTCCAGCTCCGTCCACGTCTTGCCGTCGTCGCTGCCGAGAAGACGGAACGCCATCGGGTCGCGCTTGTCGCGAGGCTTCTCACCGAGCCAGCGGTCTTCCGCCGTCGCCCAGTCGTAGGCGGTCACGGACTGCGGTTCGGCGTAGTCGATCTGCAGCCAGCATTTCGACATGTCCTTGCCGCTCGCGCCGTTGGCGGAGTACCATTTCGTGTTGAGGTCGCCGTCCACAGCCTGCCTGATCGGAGACCTTACGCTCGAGTCCATGCCCTCGCCGTGCGAGAAGCCGGAACGGAGCGGCGTCACGTCTTGACTGCCGTTCAAGAGGCGGAACTCGGAAAGCTGCACGCCGATCCGCTCGCCCATGCAGTCGTCGATCTTGAACCGGTAGTGCCGGAACCGCCACGGCGCGTCATTCTCCGCCGCCCCGACCGCCAACGCTGCAACCGCCGCAGTAACACAGAGGAACGCTTTTACCTTATTTCCCGTTGTCATGTATTTCTTCCCCGTTTTCGCCTGCTCTTCGGGGCTCTATTCCCGGACTGGGAAACCGACTTTGTCCTCTCTCGTGATTTTTCTCAACACGCGGCATGGACTGCCCGCAGCAACAACCCCCGGCGGGATGTCGCGGGTCACGACGCTTCCGGCACCGATGACCGCATCGTCGCCAATGGTGACCCCGCTGAGAATGGTGCTGCCGCCGCCGATCCACACACGATTGCCGATGGTGATGGGTTCCGGAATCAAGGCCCCTGCAATCCGCTCCGCTGCATCCAGCGAATGGTTGGCCGAATACATGCTGACACGCGGCCCCAGCAGCGTGTGGTCGCCAATCGTGATCTGCCCGCAATCCAGGAGCGTGCAGCCGAAATTGATGTACACGTCGCTCCCGATGGTGATGTTCTTGCCGAACTCGCACGTGAAGTCCGGCTCCATCCATACGCGCTCTCCGACCTTCTTGAAGAGCTTCCGCATGATCTCCTGCCGCCGTTCGGTTTCTTCATCTTCCGTGCAGTTGAATTCCCGGAACAGCTTCTTCGCCGCAACCCTCCGGTTGAACAAATCCGCATCGAAATCGTTGTAGATTTGGTGCACCTGCATTTTGTCCCATTCTGTCATGATTCGTTGTCTCCTTCATTGACGTGTGCGTCGGTGGACTAGCGCTCGGGCAGCGCCCTCATGCGGGCGCGCATCAGGATCTTCTCCCACGGGTCGTCGCTGTTCCAGAAGAGCTCGGCCTCGCAGAACGGCGCGAGCCCGAACGGCGGGTTGTTGTAGGGCACGGCGTTGAACTCCTTCGGCGGACGCTTCGCGGCGCGCAGGCGACGTATCGACTCCCACGCGAACTTGCCGTTCTGGAACCAGTCGTTGTCGAACGAGCACTGCATCGGCTGCATGATCGACTGGTGGTACTCCCGCATCCTCCGCCCGGCGCATCCGAGCATGAACGGCCCGGCCGGCTCGATCCAGTTCTTCCAGTCGAGGTACAGCTGCGCCTTCCAGACAAAGCCGACGGACGGCGTGAGCGCGAGGATCTTCTCGCAGAACTCGTTGTCCGGCCCGCCGGTCCGGCCATTTCCTTCCCAGAACGGGAAACCGCCGCAGTTCTCCCACAGGATCTCGAGCGAGGGGTCGGTCTTCGCGATGAAGTCCGTCGCACCGGGTTTCCGGATCGAGTTCGAGTGGAGGCCGAACACGATGTCCAGCTCCGGAGACTCCGCGTGGATGCGCTTCGCGGTCATGTTGACGAGCTCGACGACGGCCTCCGCGATGGAGCGTCCGGCGAGCTCCTGTCGGTCCGTCTCGGTGAAGCTCTGGAAGTAGATGCCGTCGCCACCCATCGGCTTCCAGATGCGGTGCCATTCGTCGATGATGTTATCGGACAACTTCCTGATGTTGTGAATGTCCGCCTTGTCGCAATGGAGCGACCATCCCCACGCGAAGCCCCAAAACACCTTGATGCCCCACGAATGCGCCTCCTCCACCACGTCGCGCGCGTTGATGACGCGCTGGTTGTTCCAGATGATGATGCGGTTGAAGCGCGCGCGTGCCATTTCGCGGAACGTGGCGCGGTAGTCATCCATCTCGTGCCCCCACGAGAACACGCTGCGCACGGGCGTCTGCGGCGCACAGACGATGTTGCGCACGGGAATGCGCTTCTCCTTCTCCTTGTCGAACTTCGCGAGGTTGCGCTTGTTGGCGCGGAAGAACGTGCCGGGGTAGCGTCCGCGCGGCGGGGCGATCGCGCCCTCCATCAGCGGCACCTGCACGTCGAGGAAGTCGAACGCGGCCCAGAGGACCGCCTCCGGCGTGTCGCCCGCGAGGAGCACCACGTCGTGTTCGCCGTCGTGCAGCGTGCGGATGAGGTAGCCGTCCTTCGGCACGAGCTTCTCGGCGTCCTTGCCGAGATACTTGCGGAGCGTGGCGTTCTCCTGCACGCGCCCGACCACGATCATGTCGCGCTTGCCCTTCACCGGCTCGCCGCCGTCCTGCTCGATCGGCAGCACGAGCGGAATCGCCAGATGCCGTTCGCGGAGCAGATGGAACCCGATGCGCTCGGTCAGCACCTCAAGGGCGCGTCCCTGCGGACCTTCGGCGGACGAATAGACGATCTTCCACGTCCCGCCCGGCGTCGGCGCCTCCGCCGCCACGGAAATCCCGCTCACAACAATCCCAACGACAACCGCCGCGGCTTTGAATATCTTATTCATCTTTTTGATCTCTCAATCACTTAACGAAGATCACGAGGCCGGCTCTCGGCATGTAGGTGATGATGGATGTCCACGTCGTGCTGCCTGCCGTCAGCACGACCGTGTAGTCGCCCTTGCCGTTCATGGGCACGAACGGCACGGCACCCGTACCCGTGAGGTTCTGCGTCGAGGCCGTACCACGCGGCGGCGTCACCGAAAGCGTGGATGCCGCCGTCGCGCTGCGCGCCCAGTTGTCGCCGGAATACGCCGCGAAATACCCGCGCCGCTGCATGATCGTGCGGTCGGGGCCTCCCTGCATCGAGTCGAGGAACCACACGGTCTGGGGAGTCACGAACGTGTCCTCCGCCGTGTCGCCGCCCTCGACGAGGCGCAACAGGTTACCACCGGCGGATTCCTTGCCGTAGTCGGGCGGCAGCAGGGGCGACAGCCCTTCAATGCCGACGAGCTCATAGACGTAGCCGTTCCCCGCCGTTCCCGCAAGGTAGAGGTCGAACAGCTCAAGCGCGTCGACGATCTTTGCGGGCGAAGCGGACGTCCCTTCGCCGAGCGTGCCGAAGATCGAGTGGCGAACCGTGAACGTCGCCGAACCCTGCGCGGAGTTCGCAAGCGTCCACACGCCGCCCACGTTGAAGCCCGGCACGACAGATCCGTCGGCAGAGGCGGAAGAGACGAGAGCCGACGCCGCTCCGCCTGGCGCGGTCGCAGTCACCGTCTCACCCTTGAAGTACGTCACCTCCATGAGGCCGTCAAGGTCCTCCTGCGTCTTGACCGCGCGCGGCGAAGGCGTCGTGTCGATGCGGTACTCGTATGTATCGGATTCCGCCGCAAGTACGGCCTCGCGCGCCAATGAAGGAAGAGTCACCGCAACCGCTGCAAGGACAAAAAAGTATGCATTCTTCATTTCACACCTCACTCTTCTGTGTTGGGAACGATATACGCCACGCGGACGGCAGCCGTACTGGTGGCACTCTCCTTTGCCGAACCGACATCGGTTCGGCCCGCAACGTCGTTGCCCCTGACAACATAGCCGGCGGGAGTACCGGAGGCGGGCACCGCCGGAACAAAGATGTCATCGTTACCATCCGGATAGATCCCGTCTTTGGCATCGATGCACAGTTGCCAATGATTGCCGACCATGTCGTACAGTCCCCAGTTGTTCGGAAGCCTAGAACCAACTGGCTGTACATAGTTGTTGTTATACCTTGAATACTCGCATACTGCGTACCTTTTGCATGTGTTCAAATTACCATCAGTTCCCCAGTAATACTTCGTCGTCGTCCCCGCGCGCGTCGCAATCTCGTGCATATACCGGGTGGGGATGTCGAACGCCATTCCCGTCTTTTCGTTCAGCCATGCGATGATCGGGTACTGTCCGGATATCTTCTGCGGTGCGGCGGACGGATCCGCCGTTCCGCGCACGTCGTTGACGTAAGGCAACTGGCGCGAACGCAATCCAGCGCTGTTCAGCGGGGTGTTATGCTCATCAGGATCCATGTTGACGAAACGCCAATACTGGCGGTTGGTAACAGGGAACACGGCAATGTAGTAGTCCTTTGCCGTCGTCCAAGTCGTCGTGCCGCCGTCGCCCGTCTTGTACGTGCCCTTTGGGACTTTGCGGAGCGCGAGGTGGGTGTCCTTGTACCGGTTCTGGTTGTAGCGGGCGTTGGAAAGCCCCTGTCCGCTCACGCCGCCGAACGTGTCGTTCGCGGCAAACAGACCCTCGTAGGTCACTGCATTGCCCACAAGATCCACTATCATGTAGTCATCGCCGGCAGGCACCTCGATTGTATAGAGCCTTGCCGTCATCTTGCAGTCCGACTGCTTCACTCCGGCTGGCGCGCCCGACCACGTAACCGTATAGGTGCCAGGCAGTACGTTCACGTTTGGTGCGCCGTCGTAGGCGGTGTAGGTGGTACCATCGACAATCGTCGTGATGACAACGCGACAGACGTTGTCCACCGTCGGATCGTCACCGGCGATGGTGTAGGAGATATCGACATTGTTGTTCCATGGCCAGCGCTGGCGGACGTTGTCGATAGTGATTGTCGTTGCCGCGTCCGCAGCCGATGTAAACAATGCCAATGCGGCCGCAAAACCAAGGCATGTCGAGTTCATCGTTTCTCTTCCTTTCTTCATTTCGCACCTCACTCTTCTGCATTTGGAACAATGTACGCCACGCGGACGGCACCAGAACCGTAGATACTCTCCCTTGCCGAACCGACATCGGTTTTGCCCGCAGTGTCGTTGCCTCTGACGACATAACCGGCGGGAGTGCCGGAGGCGAGCGTCGCCGGGACAAAGATGTCGTCGTTCCCCTCCGGATAGGTTCCGTCTTTGGCGTCGATGCACAGCTGCCAATCGTTGCCGACCATGTCGTAAAGCCCCCAGTTGTTCGGAAGTCTGGAGCCGACCGGCAGCATATTGTTGGCGTTATGCCTTGAATACTCGCATACTGCGTATCGGCTGCAATCGGCCTGCGATGCACTGTCCGCTCCCCAGTAATATTTCGTCGTCGTCCCCGCGCGCGTCGCAATCTCGTGCATATACCGGGTGGGGATGTCGAACGCCATTCCCGTCTTTTCGTTCAGCCATGCGATGATCGGGAATTTCCCGGGCATCATCTGCGGCGCGGCGGAAGGATCCGCCGTTCCGCGCACGTCAATAATGTAGTTCAGAGGGCGCGAACGCAAATTGGAACTGTTCAGCGGGATATTATGCTCATCAGGATCCATGTTGACGAAACGCAAATACTGGCGGTGGGTAACAGGGAACACGGCGATGTAGTAGTCCTTTGTCGTCGTCCAAGTCGTCGTGCCGCCGTCGCCCGTCTTGTACGTGCCTTTTGGAACTTTGCGGAGCGCGAGGTGGGTGTCCTTGTACTTGTTCTGGTTGTAGCGGGCATTCGAAAGTTCCTGTCCGCTGACGCCTTCAAGGACGTCTTCGCTGGTGAACAGTCCCTCGTAGGTGACTGCGCCCGTGGCGAGGTCGATGATCATGTAGTCGTCCCCCGACCTGACAGGCCCTGACGTCTGGATCGTCGCGAACATCTTGCAGTCTTCGCTCTTGACGCCGGGGGGCGGATCGTTCCACGTCACCGTGAACGTGCCCACCTTCGCCGCGCCGATGGGATCGTCGTACGCAATGTACGTCAGACCGTTCACCACGGCGATGATCCGCACCTTGCCCACCTTGCTGGCGAGATCGTCGCCGGTGACGGTGTAGGTGATATCGACCTTGTTGTTCCACGGCCAGCGCTGTTGCACGCTGTCGATGGCGACGCTTGCCGCATTCGCCTTTTGCGACGGCAGAAGCGCCACAGCGGCGCAGATTGCCGCCGCGAGTGTCTTCAGTTTGTTAGCGTTCATTTCATCTTTCCTTTTTAGTTATAAGTCAAAGGTTTACACTTTCCATTTTACACTTTACACTTTCTCAATGATCGGCATGTCGATGTTGCGCTTCTTCGGGTTGAAGTTGATGCCGGCGAGCGTCACGGGGCGTTCGCCGCCGATCCACTTGTCCGCGTAGCTCTCCTTCAACCCCATCACTTGCGCGAGATAACCGCGCTTCAGCACCTCTCGCACCTCGAGATTCGGTGGCGCAAGGACGAAGCACTCTTCCGTTCCCGTCTCAGGATCGCCGGGTCTGGTCTCCTTGATCGTGAGATACCCGCCTTGGTACAGCAGATCCGTCTTATCAACGTACTTTCCCTTCCCTCCGAGAATCAAACTCGGAAAGTCGAACACGCCCGTAGTGGGCACCTTGATTCTGCGCTCTACGTTTTCCATCGGCACGTATTATACCAAAATCCGCGCCCTCGTGCGGGATAAATTGGAAACGGCCACAACCAACCATACGCCGCCTAGAAGGCGGCTTTCCCAGTTAGGCGGGCACTGACTGGGAACGCCGCCATCTTGGCGGCGACTGGGACACCGGGCGGCCCGCACGTTGCCTACTTGACGAAGATATACGTGCCTAACGTAATAACATCGAGGACGATCTCGTTATTATCGACCCTGATGCCCTTTGCCCACTTGGGCGCACCTTCGGCGAGCGTGACGTTCGCACCCGCGAACTTGCCACCCGTAGTCAGCACGTTCGCGCCGCGCTTTGCGCACTTGCCTTCCGACGCCGTGATCTTTACGATGATGTTCTTCTGACCGTTCAGCGTCAAGGTCTTGTCCGCCATGTTGAGAACCGGCGGAGTCTTGTCCGTGAAGTTGAACCCGAGTATCGCGCCGTCCGCGAGCGTGAGGTCCCTGCCGAACGAGAGCGATCCGGACTGCGCCACCTCTATCGTCGCGCCGCTGCTTACCGTCGTTTTGCCGCCACGGGAGAAGCCGCAGCCGGGGTTGACGGCCACGGTTGCCGTGTCCTGCACGGTCAGCGCGCCCCAGAAATCGGAATAGTGCTCAAACACCAATCTTCCGCAGCCCTTCACCGTCATGTTTCCGCTGCTGCCGATTCTGTTGAGCACATGTATAGTGTGAGGGATGGTGCGGTCGTCATAGTCCGAAGTATCGACAAAGACCGTTCCACTCAGTTCAAGGCTCAAGTCCTTGCCCGAAACCGAATTCGCGCCAAACGACCAGTCGTCGGACGAGGCGAGTGTCACGGCCTTGCCCGAGGCGATCTGGAAATACGGGTAGCAGCTGTTGTTCCTGATGCGGTTGTCCTTGAAGGAAAGTCCTCCCGAGCCGAGCACAATCGTATTCGTGGCGGAGTCGTCACCGTTGTTGAGATAGAAAACGTGGGCGTCCTTGGTCGAGCCGGCGTGGACAAGTCCGTTCGCCCGCGTCACGGCGCTTGCGCTCCCCTTGGCAAAGAACCCAGCGAGGCTGTAAGCGCCTGAACTATGCAGTATCTCATCCTTCATATCGCCCGTAACAATGAACGTTCCCTCGTTCTGGTAGAGGAAACGGTTCTTAGGGGAAGTCCCCTGCCCGTCCAACACATTCGCGACGCGAAGTGTCGCCGTTTTGCTGATAACCAGATTGTATCCATTTTTCAGCGTCCCCGAGACGTTGACCGTCGAGCCGGGCACGATGCTCGCCCCTGTCGGAGGCTCGTTCCAGTTCCCCGTCAAGTTCCACACGCCCGCAAGGCGCATATCTGTGACGGAAGGCATTGCCGTGAGCGCGATTCCACCGCTGAACACGAGGTAGTTCGCCTCTGCAAGCGGCAGGGTCGGCGTCGCCGCGCTCGCATCGACCTGACATGCAAACACATGGTGCTGCAGAGAGTTGTTCACGATTGAGGAAAGGCCGGAAAGCGCCCTCTCGCCGGAGATCGTGACGAGCGCGGAATTCGTCGAGAATGTGATCGACGACGGGGCGAACGTGTCGCCAAGCGTGAGGTTCGCCGCCGTGTCGTTGCCGATTACGCAGGAGTCGCCGCTCGTCGGAACAGTGCCGGTCAGCCAGTTCGCGCCGTCGCTCAGGCTGCCGCTCGCGCCGCCGACCCAGACGTATCCGGGATTGCCATAGACGCAGAGGATGGTTTTCGAGTCGGTCGAGAGACGCAGCGAGGCACCAGCCGGAACAACCGCGCCGTCAAGGGCGGACGAGGTGAACGTCCCCGCGCTGATCGTGAAGATGGCATAGACGCCGTCCGCGGGTGCGGTCTCGGGGACCACGACTTCGTAGCCGCGCGCGAGATAGCTCTGCTCGGCGACGTACACCGTCGTTCCGATTTCGACCGCCGTCTTGCCGGTGTAAGATGGCTTGGCGGTGAATCTTGCTTTGCCGCCGCCCTTGAACGTCAGGCTACCCGCGCCGGAGATGGTCTTGTCAATCGTGACGTCCTTGCCGTTCGTGTCAATCGTTCCGCCGTTCGCCCCGGCCGTCACGGTCAGGTTGTTCTTGTTCGGAATGAACGCCGTGCTGTCCTTGTTTGCGCGGAGCGTTCCGCCGTCAAGCGTCACCGACGCCGAGCCGCCATTGTTCTTCCCGTTTACGACGATCCTTTCACATGTGATAACGCCGTCATCCGTGACGTTCACCGTTCCAACCGGGTTCTTGTTTCCGTAATAGCACATGTTGATCGGGCCGAGCAGGTACACTTCGCCGCCTTGCACGTTCAACGTTCCATGGGATTGTCCGGCGACGATAATGCCATAGCCGTTATCCGTAGGCGCTTCATATTTCGCCCCCGTCTTCACGGTCATCGCAGCGGGGGAACTCGAACCCATGTGAATATATCCATTGTGCGTCACCGTGCCGCCGGCGACCTCGAAGTACGTATGAGAGGCGGTGTCAACTTTGCCGAGATCGACGGTACCTGAAATCGTCATTGTTCCGCTCTCGTGGATGAACGACGTGTTTGCGCCGACCGCACAGGCTACGTACACGTTATTAAGCGTCCAGTCGCCGCCCGCCTTGACGATGGTCGAGGTGATGTTCGCGTCATTGCCAATATACCATTGCGCCGGACGGTTCGCGATTGTCGCGTCCTGCTCCATGCGCAGCGTCACGGGCTTCGCGGGATCCGTGCCGAAGGTGAACTTCGTCCAGTCGATCGACGCCGTGCCGGAAAACGCGAGCGTCCCCTCGGAAAGTACGGTTTCGTCCGTCATGCGGCTTGTAGCGAGCGTGAGAGTGCCGGCGCCGTCCTTGGTGAGCGGGCCGGCAATGGGCGCGGCGATTGCTGCCGCAACGCCATTCGAGACGATGACGGCCGGCACCGTCAACGTGCCGCCGCCCGCAAGCACCTCCGCGTCGGCCCGGAACGTCACGTCAACCGCCGTGACGTCGTTGCTGAGCGTCACCTTGTCGCCGGAGTTCGCGAACGCGGCATGGGTTGAGTTGAACCAGTCGCCCGCGACGCCTCCCTTCGACCACTTGCCGGCGGCCGTCCAGTCCGCCTCGGACGCGCCGTCGTTCCAGACGTACTCGCCCGCAAGCGTGTCGACAACCCTGATCGTCGTGTTGCCGTCGGCCAAGACAAGCGCGTAGCGGTTGCCCGCATTACCCGTGAGCGTGATGGCCGCGAGGTCCGCCGCGCTGAACGTGCCGTTCTCCGTCGTGTTCGTGATGACGAGCGCACCGTCGCCGGCACCGTTGGCGGAGAAATCGACCGACAGGTTCTCAATGAAGGACTTGTTTGTGTCCGCGACGGCAAGCGAGGTACCGGCGTCGAGCGTCACGGCCGAGCAGTCGAGCGTCCCCACCGGCGTGACCATGCCGCCGCCGACGAAGGAGATCGTGCCGTTCTCGCCGGACACATCTGAGATGCCGGGCGTGATTGTGATGTTGTGCCAGGCCGTGTCGATCGTGCCACCATTCGCGCCGACTTCGACGGGCACTGAGGCGGGGATGAACGTTCCCGCCGCGCTGGCTGCGAGCGTGCCGCCGTTCAGAACAATCTTGCCGGAGCCGGACGAGCTGATGCTCTTTGCCGTGAACGTTCCGCCGTTGAGAACCAACGTGCCCGAGGTCCCGCTCGACCTGCCGATATAGGTGCCCCCGCTCGATGTCACCGTTCCGTCGTTCAGCGTGAACGTATTACCGGAGGTGGTGCCGGTCATTCCGATTGATAACTCGGTGTAGGCCGTCAGCGTGCCGCCGTCCATCGTGAAAATGCCCTTGGCGCCGTTGCCCGACCCAAGCCGCAGATAATAGCAAGACCAGTCGCCGCCAAACTGCTCGACGATGCCCGTGGCGTTCTCGGCAATGCCCACGTTGAATACATTGCCCGAACCTGTCTGGCGCACTGTACTTGAAGTCCCACTGAACACGCAGTTCGCCCCCGTGCTGTTGGCGACGTTGAGGTCACGCGCAACCGTCACTGACGAGTTGGTGCATGCCATCGAGGCTGTCTCGGAAAAGTGAAGATGTTCGGTGAAGTTGATCGTCGCATTGTCCGCGATGAGTGCGCTTCCTCCGCGAACATATCCGTTTCTTCCCTGCACGGACACGGTTGACGATCCGTCGCCGACCCGCAACCAGAAATTGCGCCTCGCGCCACGCGCCCCTTCACCCATGTGGAAGTTCTTGCTGCCAGTGCCATTGAACACATAGGTCCCGGACTTGATCCAGAGCCAGCCGTTTTCGTGGTAGCCGAGCCAGGTGTCGTCCTTGATGGTCAGCGTGTTCGCCGGATCGGTCGCCTCCCAGATATAGGGATTGGCAGCGGAGCTGCCATTGCCCATGTGGATATTGCCTGTATAGGTGTATGAAGCATTCAGCGTGGCGGTCATGTTTTTGACACCGGAAGTTCTAAACGCCAACGAATCGCTTCCACCCGGCTGGGTGTCCCAGTTGCCCGACGTGTTCCAGTACGTGTTGGCACCGTTGCCGGTCCAGTTCGCCGCCATCAACGGTAATGCCGCCGCCATGCAGAACGCGACTATTGCCATTGGTACAACGCGCCATCCGTGCGTCGCCATCGTGAGTTTCACCGGTTTTTGCGTGTTCATTTGCAGAATTCCTTTTGAACCCTAAAAAGATACAACTCATATTCTACCCGCCCCATGTGGTATTGTCAATTATGGAGTTTTAGATTTTTGAAGACCGAACCAAACGCGACGCATGCCCATTGCCGAAACGCACATGAAATGCTATACTCTGCGGCATGGAAAAAGCGGCCACAGACACTTATACCTTCGAAAAGCTCCGCAGCGGAGGTTTTACGTATGTCGATAAGACGGCGATCCTGAAGCAACTTGCCGACCTGTCGCGTGGCAAGCAGTTCTTCATCGCGCGCCCGCGCCGGTTTGGGAAGTCGCTCGCCGTCTCCACGCTAAAGTGCCTCTTCGAGGGGAAGCGCGATCTCTTCGAAGGCCTGGCCATCGAGTCGGCGTGGGACTGGTCGAGGAAGTGGCCCGTCATCCACCTCGACATGGGCAGCGCCCAGGCCTCAACTGTGCCGGAGCTTAAGGTCATCTGGCGCGACATGCTCTCAAATGAATGTGCCCGCAACGGCATCTCATTCAGGGATTCTGAAGTGCCATCCATCGCCTTTTCAAATGTCATCAACGACCTTGCAGCTGAATCCGGCGACGAACAGGTGGTCATCCTCATCGATGAATATGACAAGCCGCTTCTGGGGCATCTCATGACCCCGCAGGTGACGGAGTTCAAGAACGCGCTAAAGACGTTCTACTCCGTATTGAAGACGCTGGAGGGCAAGCAGCGCTTCTTGTTTATCACGGGCGTGAGCAAGTTCTCGAAGGTGTCAATCTTCTCCGATCTCAATAACCTCAAGGACTACACGCTCGAAGCCGTAGTCGGTACGCTCTTCGGCTACACGCACGGGGAGGTACGCCGGTACTTTCCCGGATGCCTCGCCGCACTCGGCGAGAAGCTGGGCAAGACACCCGACGGCGCGTTTGCGGAGATCGTCAAGTGCTATGACGGTTACAGGTTCCACCAAAACGCCGAACCCGTCGTCAATCCCGTTTCGCTTGGCATGACGTTCGACACCATGGAACTGGGCAACTGGTGGTCGCTCACCGCCATTCCCACGTTCCTCATGGACTTCTTCAAGACGCGACCGCTGGACGTATCAGACCTCTCGGTGTCGGACGTGGACCTGGCCGCCTACGAACCAGAGAAGATCAAGCCCGTCACGCTTCTTTTCCAGACGGGGTATCTCACCATCAAGGGGTTCGAGCAGATCGGCGTAAACAGGAGGTATCTGCTTGGGTTCCCCAACATGGAAGTGGAAAACTCCTTCCTGACCGACCTTTCGTCCGTGTACGTGGGAACCGACAATTCCGGTTCCGCCAACATCGCCGCGGCGACGAACAAGGCGTTGCTCGCCCGCGATCCCGAAGGCTTCGTCGAGGCGTTCCGGCAGTTCTTCGCGGCGATTCCCTACGACCTCACCGACAGACAGAACGAGCAGACGTGGCAGGCGATCATGTACGTGGTGCTGCGCGTGGTCGGCATCAACGTAGGCGGCAAGGTGCGCACTCACAAAGGCCGCATCGACCTCACCGTGGAAACTGCGACGGACGCCTACATCATCGAGGTGAAGCGCGACTCCACGGCGAAGAAGGCCATCGAGCAGATCCAGGACAAATCCTACACCGACCGCTTCCGCCCATCCGGCAAGCCCATAACTCTCATCGGCCTCGCCTTCTCCACGAAGAAGCGCACCATTTCCGGCGTGAAGATCGTTCGCGATGCATAAACGCGGCAATAAGCGCGGCACCCCTTAGGCAAGGAAGGAGTTGGCGTGCGTCTTGACCACGGCATTATGCGCCGCGCCGTCAGCGGCTTGCCGCACGTTGAACCTTGTCGAAGGTCTCCACGACGATTGCGGGCGGCGTTCCCCCGTAGTTTTTCAGGTCTTCCGGAGTCGTCTCGCCCGAAAGGACGCACACGAAGTCAACGCCCGCGTTGTCCGCTATCGCCTTGTCCGTGTAGAGCCTGTCCCCGACGACGGCGATTTCCTCCGGCTTGAACTTCGCGAGCACCGGCGCGAGGAGCGTGGGCGAGGGCTTGCCGAACACGTGGCTCGGCTTCATGCCGTTCGTGATCTCGAGGAACTTCATCATGCCGCCGATGTCGGGGATCGGGCCGCGCTCGCTCGGACAGCAGTTGTCGGGATGCGTGGCCACGAAGTCGACGGGGGCCTGGTTCTTCGTGCGGACCGGGCACATCGGGCTCGGCGGGCAGTTGCGCATGTTCCAGAGACTCGTCGCGTCCGCCAGCTTCGCATACGTGAGCTCCTTGTCGTACGTGAGCGCGATCAGCTCGTTGCGCTCCGGGTCGTAGTCGAGCGACACCCCCGCGTCCGCGAGGTGCTCCGCCATGTGGGCCTTCACCTTCTCGCTTGAGATGAGGTAGACCGACTTGTAGCCCTTCTCGCGGATATACGACTCGAGCGTGATGAGCGGCGTGAGGATCTGCTCGGGCACCACGGGAATCGCCGCGCCCGAAATCTTCTTCATGTACTCCTCGGGGCACTTCGAGGTGTTGTTCGTGAGATAGAAGAACGCGAAGCGTCCGCTGTTCGTCGAGTCGATCACGAACTTGACCGCAGACGGAATCGGATTCGGGCCCATGAACAGCGTTCCGTCGAGGTCGCAGACAAATACCTTCTTTTTTGTTATGTCGAACATAATGCCTCCTGTTACACGCCGTCGGACTCGTATGAATTCGCTCGTGTCCACCAGAGGCAGAGGAACACGGCCGCGCCGACAGCAGCTGTCGCGACCATGACGAGCAACGGAAGCCTCCAGCCGCCAAACGACTGCGCAAGGTTGCCGCAGACCTTGCCCGCGACGGACGCCCCGACGTAGGAAAAGAGGGAGATGAAACCGATGGACGTGCCGGCGAAGCGCTTGGTCGAGGTGTTGGTCGCCGTGACGCCCGTGAGCGCCTGCGGTCCGTACAGACAGAATCCGCCCAGACAAAGCGCCGTCGCCCCGGCGACCCCTGCGGGTAGGAACCAGAACGCCGCCAGCAGCCCCGCCGTGAGCGCCATCAGAAACACGCACAGACGCGGCGCCCGCCCGCCGAAGAACCGATCCGTCGCCCAGCCCGCGAACAGCATCCCGGCAATTCCCGCGAACTCGAAGAACATGATCACCGTGCCCGTCGAGCCCGGATCGAAGCCCTTGGCCTCCTGCAGCATCGTCGGGCCCCAGTCCGCGATGAGCGCGCGGACGGCATTGATGGCGAAATTGGCCACGCCGAGCATCCAGATGACGGGGTTGAGGAAGACCATCCGCGCCATTGAGGGCTGGTCGTGAAGCGACAAGAGTGTCGCTTCCCCGACCTGGCCCTTCTCCTCGGGGAAGCGGCACTCTTGCCGCTTCTCACGAGCAACATCGGTGCCCGGCAAATCCGGAAGTCCCTCCTCCTTCGGCGTGCCCGGAAGCCAGAAGATCATCAGCACGAGGCCCAGGAAGCCGAGCGCCGCCATCGACCAGAAGCACCACCGCCACATCCCGACGCCCTGGTTCGCCGCGCCGATCGCGCCGAGACCCATGATGATGCCGCATATCTTCGCCACGAGCCCGCCGCCGATGGAATGCGACGTGTTCCACACGCTCATCTTCGTGGCCAGCTCCTTCGGCGGAATCCAGAACGCGATCAGCTTGGCGCAGGGCGGGAAGCCCGTCCCCTGGAAGAACTGGTTGACGACGAGCAGGATGCCGAAGGTCCAGGCTAAAGCAACACTCCCGTTCCCCGTTCCCTGTTCCCCGTTCCCCAATCGCGCAGCGATTTCTGGCGCAAACCCGAAGGCGACGTTGACGAGCGTGCAGGCAAGCAGCCCGAAGCAGAGCATCCGCCGGGGGTTCACCTTGTCGCCGATGATGCCGTTCAGGAACTTGGAGAGCCCGTACACGATGCCACCCCAGAAGAGGAAGTTGCCGAGCATCGACTTCGAGATGCCGCAGTCCTGCTGGAGACCAGGCATCGCGAAGGAGAAGTTCTTCCGCATGAAGTAGAACAAGGTGTAACCAATCATCGTGGCGAAGAGCATCCGCCACTGCATGCGGTTGAACCGACGGGCTGTCTCGTTTGCAGTTTCTTTCATTTCCGACAGGGCCGGTTATTATAGCGCATTTGCCGCGAAGGAATCAAGCTGTCCCGTGAGGTCGAGGAAGTCTAGGGCCATGTAGCGGTCGCGCATGTAGATCGTCTTCCGTGCGTCCGCAAGCGTGGCGGCGACACTTGAGCCGATCTCCTCCGGCGTCGTCGGCGCGCCGACGACCTTGAGCCGGCGCTCGATCTCGGCAGCGGGGATGAGCTGCGCCTCGAGCCGCGCCCGTATCTGCGGCCAGCGCGCCTTGAAATCCTCCAGCCGCGCCCGCGTCGCCTCGCGGTCGATGAACTTTGCGCGCACGGCCTTGACGCCGAGATCCGGGAAGCGCGTCCCCGCAAAGACGCCCGCGCCGATCTTCTCCTGCTCGGCAAGGGGCTTCCAGTTGCCAAGGCACCTTTCGACGTCGAGCGCGGAGTAGTCGAACGCGAGGATCTGCTCGTACACGCGGCACATGAAGAGCGTGAACACCCCGACCTGGATGCCGTGCGGCACGATCTCGCCCTTGAACACGTGGTCGCGCATCTCCAGCAAGTGGCTGAACATGTGCTCCGCGCCGGAGGCCGGACGCGAACTCTGCATGTCCTGCATCGCAAAGCCGCCGAGCATGAGGCCCTCGACAAAGCGCGTGAGCGGCAGGGTCTCCATGCGGGCGACGCCTTCCGGGTCGCCGATCGCCTCCTTGAGGCCGTCCTGCACCGTGTGCCAGGCGGAGTCGTGCCACGCCGTCGCGCCCAGCTCGCTCGCCAGGATCCAGTCCGCGCCCGCCGGCACCTTCGCCATCAAATCGGCGAACCCGCTCGCCGCCATCCACGCGGGAGCCGTCCGCATGACGTCGAGATCGGCGACGATGACGCGCGGCGCGGGACAGAGATACGTCTGCTTCGCCCCCTCGGGACTCCTCAGCGCGGCGCCAAAACTTGAATAGCCGTCCACGCTCGCCGCCGTGCCGAGGGTCAAGTATGGAATGCCCAATTCACCCGCCGCGCGCTTCGTCACGTCGTTGACGACGCCGCTGCCGACGGCAACCGGCACGAGCGACTCCCCCGCCGCCGCCTCGCCGACGGACCGGATCGCCTCGCGCACCTCCTCGGCGTAGCGGTAGTCGCCGTGGAAGGTCTTCCCGCCCGGCTCCAGGATGTGCTCCGACACGGCGACGCCCGCCGCCGCGAGTAGCGCCTCGACGCGTTCACCCGCCGCCGCGCGCGTGCGCGGGTCGCAGACGACAACGGCCCGTGTCGCCGACGGGAACCACGTCCGGAAGAGCGACGGAACCTTCTCCAGCACGCCATCGCCAATCTCGCACGCCCGCGTGTCCGTCGCGCGCGCCAACGCCTTCTCGATCATCTCACTTGCCATGTTTCATCCATCCTTTCCCCACGCCGTTTCACGCCAACGAGAAGCCAATCTCGCGGTCGGCCCAGTCGCGAACGAAGATGTCCCATGACGCTGATCGTTCCGCCGCCGGACGCTTGACCGGGAAATAATGGTCGCGCGCCTTGCATTCCAGCACGGCCTTCGACGGCGACGTGCGGATCAGCCCCCAGCCGACGTCGAAGTCGAGTCCGAACGACGGAAAGCCCATCATGCGGACCACGCGCGCCGTGTTGGCGTACCCGTTGTGGATGAAGTTCGTCATCCACCGGTGGTGGTGTCCGTGCAGATACCCGACGACCTTCGGCGACTTGGCGCAGAGGCCCGAGATCTTCAGGTCCCACGCGGTATGGTGCGCGCACACGAACGTCGGCTTCACGAGCGACGCGAGCGTTTCGCGCAGCCACGCCATCTGCGCATCCCCGAGCTCGAAGCCGGTGCACGCGGCGTAGTCGCCGCGCTTCGTCGGCTCCTTCAGGGAGTCGAGCAGGATGAAGTCCACGTGCGGCGTCTCCACGACGGACACGAACCGGCCCGGGACCTTCGTCGTCCTGTCGTACCCGGGGAAGGACTTCAGGAACTCGGCGCGGATGTCATGGTTGCCCATTGCGAGCGTGACCTTGATACCCGCGTCGGAAAGCGGCTTGAGGACCTCCGCCGCGATTTCGTAGTCGCCCGTTTCGCCGAACGCGAGCGAGATATCGCCGAGTCCGATCACGTTCGCCGGCGGATTCGGCAACGCGAGGATTTCGGCCACCAGCCGCTTCGACGCCTCCGGCTGCCACGGGTATTCGCGGCCTGTGCGGTACTTCTGCCGCGACCACGGCAGCCCCGTGTGGATGTCGCTGATCACGCCGACCGCGAACGGATCGAGCGCGCCCTTGGACGCCGTCAGGCAAGACTGGCACCCGGCCGCCGACATCCCCGCCGCCGCGAGCAACCCCTTCGTAAAATCTCTCCGTGTCATCTAATTTCCCTCCTTGGATTGAATCCGAGTCCCGGTGCCATGCGACACACGAACGAGTTCGTGCGGCGCTAACGAAAGCCGCATGGTTTCGTCCGTGCCGAACACATGGCATTCAATGTCCTGCCGACTATCCGCCAGGTTGGCCGCGAGAAGGACGACTTCGCCGTCTGCCGTCCGCCACCAGTTCCCGATCACGTCCGTCATCGCCGCGATTTTGCTTGGCGGCAATTTGAACGTCTTGTCGAAAAGGCGGAAATGCGGCCTCCGCCCCAGCCACTCGTATGTCGAAGTGCCGACGGGACCGGCGAAACGCAACTCGTCAAGCAGATTCCCGTAGGCCAGGGCGTCCAGGTTGTTCTGCCTGAACGCGCACAGTTCGCGCAGGATTCCGCACTTGTCGGGGCGGTCGAGGATATCCTGCAGGAACCAGCCGAGCGAATTGCCCCAGAGGAGTTCGCGCGTCTGGAGCGCGCGGAATGCGGCAGGCGCGTCGTCGTTGTTTTCCGGGCTGCAGAAATATGTTGTGTAGCCGGAGTACACGGCATTGTAGAACGGCACGTCTTCCGGCGTCCTGGGCACGACCTGGAGAAACCCGTCCACCACGCCGATGTACGCTTCGCCCGCGCCTTCGGTCGTGACGAACGCGCCCTTTTCGTTGTATGCGCGGCGGATCGGCTCCAGCGCCTTTTCGTAGCCGTCGTACCACCACGCGCCGCCGCCGACCGGGTGGCCGTGGAACGGGTCGTAGCATGCGCAACCCGCCGCCGCGCCAATCTGGTCGATGAAGATCGACTTCGCGCCAAGGTCGTCCAGTATGCGTCCGGTGAAATTCCGCACGACACGGCGCCACTCGGGACATGACGGGCACATCACGGCCATTGGCGGCGTCCACGGCGCATACTTTTCGATGTTGCGCACACCGTCGGCGCGCTTGACGGAATACGGTTCAGCCATGAGGAATCCGCTCGTCGTCGCCGTCCAAAGCCGCCCGTTCGTGTACGGCATCGGCTCCTGCCCGATGGATTCACAAAACGCGATGCTATCTTTCGCGCCCAGCTGTTCCGGAAAATATTCTGGGTAGTTCACGTCGTGGCCGGAATGCTGCCACAGATGCCAGTGCAGCCCTGTCGTCCATTCCGGGAAAACGGCCTTCGCCTTCGACAGCACGTTCGACGCGACGGCCGGGCTGCCGTGGATGTTGATCCAAAGCGGAATTTCGCAAATGCGGCGCGGATAGGACGGGATGTCCTTTATGAGCCCCTTTGCCGCCCATTTCTGCCTGAGCGCGAAATCGCGGTAGCGGCGCGCCGCAGCCCACCAATCGCCCTTCAGCGGCGCGAGCACGACAGGATGGCGCGGTCCTTCGGCGCCAAGTTCAGTCGGCGTCTCGAAGCGGATGTCCTGCTCGCCTTCAATGACAAAACTTTTGACTCTCGCCTCCGGGTCTTCCGCAGCGATGTAGAGCCCGTCCTCGCCGATGAAAAACGCGCTGACCATAGGCGCGTATCCGAGATAGTCGCGGCGGACGGGCTTCGGCCTAGCAGTGCGCTTTCTGAAAAGGCGTGCACCGTGGTCGGAGTCCGGCAGCAGCGCGTCACCCTCGCCATTGCGCGTCACACGGTCGAGGCGCGGGAAGTCGGTCGAAAAAAGCTTCCAGCCACGCGAACGGTTGTCGAAGGAAAGACGCCACGCCTGCGAGCCGTCGGCGCGTTTTTCAATCGCGACCTTCGCGTCCAGAACGCCGCGTTCCACGCCGAGCGGCACGTCGCGCCAGACGAGAATCTCCTCGCCCGCGCCGGAACCCGAGCGGCCGAAAAATACAGCTTCATGCGCGGACACCTTTACGCGGTTCGTCAGGTTTCCGTCCTGGGCGAACTCTGCCGTCCACAAATCGCCGCCGCCAGTGGCGAATTCCGCCGCGCCGACGCGAATCGCACGCAGCGTGTTCTTGTCGTCGAACGACACGTTCATCGCGCCACTCGCGACAACCGCCGACAGTCCGGCTGCCGCGAACAGCCACTTGGTAGACTCCCTGCGCGTCGTATGCATTCCAGCTATCATCGGAGTATGATCATCATGCCGAGCGGCAACATTGTCACTTCAGCCGTGGCCTCGGTTCCCAACACCTCCACGCCATCCTTGAGAAAGACAGGCGTGACGCCATAGACGGGAGTTCCGCCCACCGTTTTCGGGCTTTCCCATACGACGGTGATCTCGGGTCCGGACGCCCCGGCGAGAACTTCGCCGTTGCGTGTCCAGACATAGCGAATCGCACCCGGCGCGAACGCCGTCAGCGTCGCCGTCCTGTTTGGTTTGACGCGCATACCGACAGGGCTCGTGGTCAGCACGGTCTTGATGCCCGCGAACTTGCCGTAGCCAAGTCCGCCGCCGTATGCGAACGCATTCGCACCGTTCACGCTGTTCAACTTCACATCGCCCGTAACCGTGTCGTAGAGTCCCACGGTGTCGCCGTTCTTGTAAGGCAGGTACTCGTGCACCAGAGTGCCGGATTCGTAGATACGGAAGGCGTAGAGCTTCATCTTCGCGGGGTTCGAATGACTGCCGTTGCCACCTCCCTTGGCGAAGATCCATATCGGGTTCGTGGCCGTCTTCGGGCAGACGGTGTCGCTGGTGAACGCGAACATCTTGTAGCCGCTGTAGCCGCACGCGCGATTGGCCAAGTCCAGGACGGCAACATGGCGGTTCATATCTGCGCCGGTGTTCGTGTACTGGCCTTTCCACGAGTCGCCAACGCCAAAGGCCACGTTGCCGGATCCGGTCGCGGAGCCTTGGATGTAGAGCTCAGCGTTGAGATCGCCCCCCGCCTCGCCGAACGGACGCATCTGGCCGACGATTTCCGTCATCTGGTAGTCGATCTCGTAACGCGTGTTCGGCGTGGTGAGGTAACCGAGGTTGATGCCCTGCGTGCCGTCCGACTCGATGTAGGCGTCTTCGTCGCGCATCGGCGCGTTGAAGAAGGCGTCGTCAAGGTCATTGTTCACGGGATATCCGTTGAACTCCTGTGAATTCGACGCCTTGGCGAGAACAGTGCCGCTTACTTTGTCGAAAAGCGCATAGGTGCCGCCCTGGCAAATCGGCACGTAGTCGCGGACGAGCGTCCCCTCTTCGTAAATCTGGACGCCGTAGAGTCGCGCCTTGCAGCTGTTGGCGTTCATGGTGGAATTGGAAAGAAGCTTCAACGTGTTGCTTGACCGCTGTGGCACCCTGCCGCTGTCCGCAATCGTCGTCTCGCGGATCGTCTGCCCCGCCGTCTCGATTTTCGTTGTGAGGTTGTAGGCGTCGACCGTCACCTGGCGGCGGACGTGCGGTGCGTAGGGGACGTTGAGGCTTTGCCAGAGGGATTGCCCACAGGCGTAGGCGATATCCCCCTGGCCCGCACTGCCGTTCCCGTAGATGCGCATGAACATGGCGGTAGCATTAGCCGAGCTGCCCGCCTCGTACGGGAACTGCTGGGTGGCCTGCTGCACAAGGGGCATGTAGTCAATCTTGATGCAAGTGTTGCTCGTCACGTAGTAGCCCGTGTCGAAGAAGCGCCCGCCGGTCGGGTTCTCGACGTAGGGATCCTCGTCGAGCGTTTCGACGGCGCCGCCGGCGACGAGTCCGTCGCCGGAGTAGAAATTGCCGTTGCCGTCCTTGAAGCCTGCCACTCCGCCTTTGACCGCCGGCGTGAGCGTCAGCACGGGCGAGCCGTTCTCGTAGAACTTCACGCCATAGATACGCGCCTTCGCGCGCTGCTGGTTGTGTCCGTATGCGTCCGTCGCGAATCCGAAGAGCAGCACCGGCCAGTTGGCCTGGGCCGTGTTGAGCGTCCAATCTTCATAGAAATCGGCGTCACCTTCAACGGTTCCATCGTGCGCGGAGAGCGTGAGGTGTCGCCCTGGTCCGTCGATTACAGCCGTGTGGCGCGCGAGGTCGAGCGGGACGGCAGGCGATAACAGGTTGTCGGCCGTCCCGGCGTGGCTCCCGTCATGCATCTCGAGTACGAAGTTCGACGTGTTCTTGCACCAGAGGATCGTCGAGATGCCGGCGTTCCCGCCGTAGCCGCCGAGGACGCCTGCACCGCTCACAATACTTGCGAGCGCATAGTCGATTTCGATTTTCGTGCTTGGCTTGACGAAGTAGTAGGTGTTGACGACTGAATAGAACGAGCCGTCGGACTCAATGAACGCATCGCCTTCTTTCGCGGGACCTGTAAGTTCGGTCGGGGCGTTCGCGCTGGCCGTGAGGCCGTCGCATGTGTAGAAGCGGCCCGTCGCACGATCCTCGAAACCGGCAGTGCCGTCGATGCAACGCGGCGCAAGGTCGCGCAGAAGCGTGTCTCCGGCCCAGATCTTGAGACCATAAACCTTCATCTTGGTGCATTGATTGAACGACGTGCCGGCGTCGTTGGCCGTGTTGCCGAAGAGGGCGAGCGGACGCGTCGCGCATGTAGTGCAATCGGCTTTCGTTGTGCCGTAGCCGGACCAGTTCGTCGTCACGCCGGTCATGTAAGCGTTGCGGAGGGCGACATTGTCAATGACAACTGTATGACGCACCGTGTTCGTCGCTATGCCGGTGGATACGTTGTTGAAAGCCGTATCAGTGCCGCCGGCGAGGGCGATGTTTCCGCTGCCGTTGATATAAGCCGAAAAACGAGGTAAGCCGTCCTTCGTATCCTGTCCAAGGAGCCGGTCCTGCAGGTCATTCCCCTCCAGAAGCGCGTAGTCGAGCGCGATCTTGAGTTTGGGCGAGGTGCTGATGCCGAGGTTGATCGCACTTGTGCCGTCGGATTCAACGTAGGGGTCGTCGTCGATGGTCTCAATGTCGCCGCCAGTGGCGAATGTCCAGGTGCCGTTGGCGCGTGTGTCATAGAGGAATGTACCGGTTTCGGCATCGAGAAGACCGGCGATGCCATTTTTGATGGTGGGCGAATAGTCGTGGAGAAGCGTGTATGTCTCGCCGTTGTCGTCGAGTTCCCAGATCCTTGCGCCGTAGATTTTCACCTTGGCGCCCTGGTGCGCCGAAATGCCGGATGCGCTGTTGCACGACGCGAAAAAGGCAATCGGCCAGTTTGCCGTGTTCGTGTATGTCCATGAACTCTTGAAGCCCACCTGTCCCTGGACAGTCCCACCAGGCGCTAATAGCGTTCCTTTCCGCGAGGGGACGTCAATGACCATCGTATGGCGTTCCGTGTCGATTTTGACGCCGGTACTCACGCCACCGTCCCATACGCCGTCCTTGCCGCAAAACTGGAAATACGTGTTGCCCGGCTGAGCGTAAAGAAGAACGGAGAAATTTGCATCCCCGTAGTTGCCGAAAACGCAGTCCTTGGCCTTGATGGCTTCCGTCAACTGGAAATCGACTTCAATCTTCGTCTTCGGCCCCGGATAGTAGCCCGTGTTCATGAACTGCGTTCCGTCCGATTCGATATAAGCAGATGTGGATGCGGCAAGCACGCAGAGGTTGGCGTTATGAGTATCGATGCGATTGACGAGAAACGCGGTCTTGCCGTCCTTCGTCACCTCGAAGTTGCGGAACTTGGCGGTAGTCGTGCCGCCGGCGAGCGCGTGAAGTGCGGCGGCGTCGAAGGTCTTGACGATTTCGGAGACGGAAAGTCCGTCGGAGGCGAGCCTGCATACCGCGAGCTTGCCGCTGTCGCAGAGAACGTACATGACGGGATTGGCATCGTTCTCGTTCGAGAGCTTCACGTTCGTGATGTCACCCGTGAGACCGGCGATGCCGGAGGATACGACCGTTTCCGTCCACGTATCGCCCGAAACGTCGATGGCGACGACCTTCGCGGCGGCGGACGTCCCGGTGCCTTCGCCGCAGTAGACGAGTTCCTTGCCGCCCACCGTGTACACGGAGATGTTGCGGATGCGCGTCAGGGACGTCTTGAAGTCCTTTACAAAGGCCAGCCGTCCGTTCGCCTTGTCGTATGTCCACTGGGCGATCTTTCCGCGGTCGCCCCCGTCGTACTCCGTCGAGTAGACGAAGGACGAATCCGCCGAGAAGTCGAGTCCGTCGGTCTTCATTCCGTTCGAGGTCGAAAGCGGAAGGAGCCCGATGCCCTTCACCCACTTCCCGTCGCCCGTGGCCAAGGCGCACGTCTCGGAGGAAAGTCCGCCGCCCATCAGCGCGATGCCGAGCTTCGCGGAAACTGCGCCGCCCTTCCATTCGGCGCCATAGCCCTCCGAAGGCTTCGCGACGGGCCGGCGGATCGTGACGTCATTCACGGCAGTACTTTTGTCGGCGAGCGCCTTCATGTCGATCAGCACCGTCGGCGCGTTGTCGCCGCTCGCCTGGAGATTGACGAGCAGGAGCGAATCGTCCTCGGACTTGTTCATGAAGTGCGGGTCGACCGTTCCGGAGGCGTTCACCGCCAGCGGCACCTTCTTGATGATCGACGGATCGTCGTACCACGCCGCAGAGGCAGGCAGACAGGCCGCCGCCAGAATCTGCGCCGCGAGGAACATGACTGTTGTTCTTTGCTTCATACAGTTGTCTCCTTGGTTGTTTGCTCTCGAACCGCGATGCGCCTTCGGAAACCGGCCGAAAGGCACACCGTGCCCGACTGCGCCCAATTATATATCATCCCCCCGAAATGGGGCAATGTGTTTTGTGTTGTAATTTTAATGAGAAAAAGTTGTGGAATTCAACATGCCCCCGAACGCGGAATGTGATATAATGGCGCGCATGAAACCGCCTTCCGTTCTCGTGATGATGGAGCCCGTCAGCCTGCCGAGGCTCGAGGGCATCGCGCGCTATGCCCGCGAACACCATTGGAACCTCATGCTCGACGACAGGCTCGCGGGCGGCATTTCCGACTGGCGCGGCGACGGCGTGATCGCGACGCTCCGCAGGCGCTCTTCCCGGCTCGCCGCCGTGCGCAAGCTCACGCGCGCGGGGATTCCGGTGGTCGACCTCACCATCGAATGCCTGCGCCTCAGGCTCCCGCGCGTCATTTCTGACCACACGGCCATCGGACGCCTCGGCGGCGAGCATTTCAAGGCGCGCGGCTTCGAGAACGTCGTCTGGTTCTCGTCCGGATGGTCGGAAGTCCACCGCCGCCGCTACCAGGGCTTCTCCGACGTCTTCGCGAAGAAGGTGCCGCGCATCGGATTGCGCAACCTCCGCCGCCGGCTGAAGGAATGCGAGAAGCCCGTCGGCGTCTTCGCCTACAACGACACCGACGCCGCGCAGGTCGTCTACGCCGCGCGCGAACTGGGGCTGGACGTCCCGGACGATGTCTCAGTCCTCGGCATCGGCGACGACCCGTTCCTGTGCGAGAACCAGTCCACGCCGATCTCCAGCATCCGGCAGGACCTCGTTCGCGGCGCATACGAAGGCGCCGATCTCCTGCAGCGGCTCATGGACGGCGAGGCGGCCCCGGCGGAGCCGGTGCTGATTCCGCCGACGGGGCTCACCGCCCGCGCATCGACGGACACCCTGGCGCATCCCGACCCGCTGGTCCGCACCGCGCTCGTCTACATCGACCGGCACCTCGGCGAATCCTTCGGCGCGCCGGAAATCGCGCAGGCCCTCGGCATCGCCCGCCACAAGCTCGACCGGCTCTTTGCGGAGAAGCTGGAGCATTCGGTCGGCACGGAGATCTATTCCCGCCGCATTGCGCGCGTCAAGCACCTGCTGGGAGACCCGTCAAAGCCCGTGCACGCAATCGCGGAAGAATGCGGCTTCTGCAACGTCGCCTATCTCTCCAACGTCTTCCGCAAGGAAACCGGAATCTCTCCCCGCGCCTGGCGCAACAGAATCTGCGCTGGCCCAATCACTCCTTCAGCTTGCGAATGACGGAGAACATCACGCTCGGGTAGTCGGTGGAAAAACCGTCGCATCCCAGCTCGAACAGCTTGAAGTAGACCTCCTCCGTCTCGCCGCCCTCGAACGGAATGGAGCAGACGGGGATGTTGTGCGCGTGGAACTCGGCGATGATCTTCTTGAGATACGCCGTACTCGGCACGAAAGGATCTGCGGCCTTCGGATCGTAGTAGGTGTGAAGCGACACGGCCGACACGCCCTTGAAGTCATTGGCGCGCATTTCGTCCATCTTCTTCTCGTAATGCGCCTCGAAGCGCGCGGTGTCCTTGGCCGTGTGCTTCGGCTTCGGCCAGGTGCCGATCCAGATGAGCGTCTTCCCGCCCTTTGTCGCCTTGTTCCATTCAAGCGCCTTGCCGTAGTCCTGTCCCGTGTAGTACACCTGGTCGAGCACGCCCGCCTCGCGGGCCTTCGCGGCGATGTACGCGGGACCCGCGCCCTTTTCGTCGACGAAGCAAAGATAGGTCGGATGCCCCTTCATCGCGGCAAAAGTCGCCTCGATCGTCGGGATGCGGTGGTGGCTGAAGTCGGCGGCGGCGGGGTTCAGCTCCTTGAGGTACGACCCGACATCGATATCCTTGATTTCTGCCCATGTCACCTCCTTGGAGACGTCCTTCTTCGCCAGCTCGGCGGGGATCCCGCGCGCCGTGCGCTTGAGCGTCTTGTCGTGGAGCATGATGCCCACGCCGTCCTTGGTCTTGCGGCAGTCGCACTCAAGCGCCGAGCCGTTCTCCCAACACCATTTGAAGGTTTCGAGCGTGTTGTCGGGCCGCTCCAGCTTGCCGCCGCCGCGATGGACGTGGCTGAGGTGCAGGAGCCCGGTACGCGGCCCCGCGAACGCGGAAACGGCGGCGCAGACGAGAAGTGCCAGCGACAGTTTTTTAATGCTGATGTTCATGTTGCCTTCCATTTTCCTATTTCTAGGCGACCGCCTGATTCAGCTGCATGACGCATGAGGTATCCGCCGGCCAGTGCCTCGCTTCCAGCCCCATGGCCAACTCCTGCAGCTTGGTAAGTCCGTCCCTGTTTCGATTCTGGAGTTCACGCGACTTGTCGATCGACGCCTCCACGGCATCGTCGAACAATTTCGCGCGCGCGCCGGCGATCTGGTCGGCGCGCGCACCCTTCGTGCCAAGGGAGGTCGTGGTCGCGAGGCCGTCGCCGGCCTTGACGAGCCGCACGGTGCGGTCTCCGATCGTCCCGCCCTTTTCCTCGGCCGCGTCGGCCAGGTCGAGGAACGCCTGATATGTCGTTCTGGATCCGTTCATGTGGATGTTCTTGTCGAAGATGCCCATTGTTTGTTTTCCTTTTTATGGTCTGTAATTTCTTGCTCTGATTACACGTTTCAACATGAAAGGTTACATCCTACTCGACGATGTTGATGACGTGGACATGTCCGACGCCATGTTCTTCAACACCTCCTCGCGGATGGACGATTCACGGCCGCAGCGGCGCGGGGGGGAGGTCGGTGGCGATGCCGACGAGGGCGATGTTGTGTTTGTTGGCGTAGGCGACGACCGCCTCGCGGTCGAGGAGGACGAGACGCCCCGCCTGGAAGGCGAGTGCCGTTACTCCGGCGGACTTCATCACCTTCAGGGTCTTGAGGCCCACCACGGGAATGTCGAAGCGCATGTCGTGCCCTTCGCGCGCGCCCTTCACGATCACCGCGCCCTTGCCGCCGAGCTTGCCGCCGCGCTTGATCGCCGCGTTCGTGCCCTCGAACGCCTCCACGGCAAGCACCATGCCCTCCTTCACGAGCACGGTCTGGCCCACGTCGTGACGGCCCATGTCGCGCATCACGGCCGCGCCGTGTGCCACGTCGGACGCTTCGCGGTCGGTGAGCGCGCGGTTGGTGAGCGCGCCCACGCCGGGCAGGTGTCCGTCCATGAACGACGAGGCGGGGAACACCTTCACGCCCGCCGCCTCGAACTCGTAGGCGAGCTTGCCGTACACGGTGTGGGCGTTCTTGACGGAGAGCGAGTCGAGCCAGCCCTTCGTCTCGGCGTCGAAACGCGCCGTGAAGAGGGAAAGCGGGTTGATCTGTCCGGCGAAGCACGCGCCGTCGTACCCCTGCGCGGCCACCCAGCGGAGACCGGCGGCGATGCCGCCGATGTTGATGACGTGGACGTTGTCCGCCACCTTCACCGTGGCGCGGGCGGTGGAACCGCGCACCGCGAGGACATCCACCTGACGCACCCCCGCCGCGTGCGCGCCCTCCACGATCAGGCGCGGATACGCGCCCGATCCGGAAATCACGATCATTTTCTGCGGGAGGGTGGACATCGTGTCTGGCCCCTTAGATGCGCTTCAGCTCGTACTCGGCGGAGCCGAGTTTCATGCGTACGCCTTCGGCGATGGCATCCTGCCAGCGCGTGGTCGGGTGCATGGCGGTGAAGATGTCGCCCTTCACGTCCACGCCGTCGAGCGCGCAACCGGGCATGATCGGCGCGGCGTTGCAGAGGTCGGTGCAGGCCTGGTCGAGGGCGACGGGGTCGGTGGAGACGGCGATGCCGAGGTCGGGGATGAGCGGGTAGTCGTTCATCGGGTGGCAGTCGCAGTGCGGCGACACGTCGCAGATGAAGGAGACGTGCAGCGCGGGCTTGCCGCGCACGACGGCGGCCGCGTACTCCGCGATCTTGCCCTGCATCACGGTGCAGGGCTCGCCGAAGTCGCTCTGGATCGCGTCGCGGTTGCACGCGCCGATGCAGCGTCCGCACCCCACGCACTTCGCGGGGTCGATGTGCGCTTTGCGGTTCGTCACGGTGCAGGCGCCGTGCGCGCACTCGCGCGTGCACTTGCCGCAGCCGATGCAGGCGTCCTCGTTCACGCTCGGATGCACGCTCGAGTGCATGGCCTTCTTGCCGGCGCGCGAGCCGCCGCCCATGCCGAGGTTCTTGAGCGCGCCGCCGATGCCCGTCATTTCGTGGCACTTGAAGTGCGTGAGGGAGATGACCGCGTCGGCGTCCACGAGCGCGCGGCCGATGAACGCCTCCTTTACGTACTTGCCGTCGGGGAGTGGAATGGACACGTCGTCCGTGCCCTTGAGTCCGTCCGCGATGATCACGTGGCAGCCCGTGGCGAACGGCGAGAAGCCGTTCTCGTAGGCGGCGGCGATGTGGTCGAGCGCGTTCTTGCGGCGGCCCACGTAGAGCGTGTTCGCGTCCGTGAGGAACGGCATCCCGCCCGCCGCGCGGACGGCGTCCACGAGCGTCTTCGCCCAGTTCGGACGGAGGTACGCGAGGCAGCCGGGCTCGCCGAAGTGGGTCTTGATGGCGGTGAACTTCCCGTCGAGGCCGAGTTTCTCGAGACCGGCGGTTTTGAGGAGGCGCGTGAACTTCTGCTGGAGGTTCTCCGAGTCGGAGCAGCGGAAGTCGGCGAAGTAAACGATTGACTTAGACATTTTCTTTTCCTTTACCTATCATTTGTTGCTTTCGCTATTTGGAGTTTCGGAGGCTTGGAGTTATTGAGCCTTTCTGAAGGGAACCAGTTGACAAGCCTCTTTTGATTGTCCATGTAGAACATGTAAAACATTTAGAACATCAGTATACCTTACATGTTTTACCTGTTCTACATGGATAAAACCTTCCCCCAATAGGTTTTGCAACTGGTTCGCACGAAAATAAAAATGTGATGGCACTTGCCATTTGTGATTTGTGAACAATTGTGGCAATTGCGATTTGTGAACAATATTCATGTTATCATTCTCTCTTCAGAATTCGCTGGAATCGCAGACGAGGTTGTCCATGATGTAGTCCTTGCGGTCGGGCGTGTTGGCGCCCATGTAGAACTTGATCGTCTTGTCGATGTCGGTGTCGTCGAGGCAGGAGACGGGCGTGAGGCGCATGTCGGGGCCGATGAACTCCTTGAACTCCTTGGCGTTCAGCTCGCCGAGTCCCTTGAAGCGCGTGATCTCGCAGCCCTGTCCGCACTTGGCGATGGCCTTCACGCGCTCCTCCTCGGTGAAGCAGTAGTGTTGCTCCTTCTTGTTGCGCACGCGGAAGAGGGGCGTCTCGAGCACGAACACGCGTCCGTCGATGACGAGCTGCTTGTAGAAGCGCATGAAGAAGGTGATGAGGAGGTTGCGGATGTGGAGGCCGTCCACATCGGCATCGGTGGCGAAGATGATCTTGCCGTAGCGGAGACGCTCGATGGAGTCCTCCACGTCAAGGGTCTTGATGAGATTGTAGAACTCCTCGTTGCGGTAGAGCATGTCGCGGTTCTCGCCGCAGGTGTTGAGGGGCTTGCCGCGCAGGCAAAACACGGCCTGCTTCACGGCGTCGCGCGCGGTGCCGAGGGTACCGCCCGCGGACTTGCCCTCGGTGAGGAAGATCATCGTGTCCTCGCCCCAGCCCTTCTTGTCGCCCTTCTTGTCGAGACGCAGATGCTCCTTGCAGTCCTTGAGCTGCGGCACGCGCACGGAGACGGCGGCTGCGCGCTCGCGGCTCTGCTTCTTGATCGTGTTGAGCTGGCTGCGGAGCTTCGTGGTCTCCTCGATCTTGGCGATGAGCTTGTCCGTCTCGGCGGGGGCGCGGTGGAGCATCTCCTCGATGGCCTTCTTCATCTGCGCCACGAACTCGCTGCGGAGCTCGCCGTTGCCGAGCTTCGTCTTCGTCTGCCCGTCGAACACGGGGTCCTTCATGCGAATCGCCACGCACCCGAGCAGACCCTCGCGCACGTCGTCGCCGTCGAACTTCTTCTTGGAGTCGTAGTCGTTGACGGCCTTCGTGAGCGCCTCCTTGAAGGCGGTGAGGTGGGTGCCGCCCTCGGTGGTGTACTGTCCGTTGACGAAGGTGTAGTATTCCTCCGAGAAGCGGTTCGTGTGGGTGAAGATGATCTCCATCATCTTCGTGCGGTAGTGGAACGGCTGGTAGAGCTTCTCGAACTGCGCCTCGTCGGCGATGAGGTCCGCAAGGCCCTCAGACGACTGGATCTTCTTGCCGTTGAGGTTGATCGTGAGGCCGGCGTTCACGTAGCAGTACATCTTCATGCGGCGCTCGACGTACTCCTCGCGCACCTTGAACTTGCGGAGCACGTTCACGTCGGGGACATAGCGCACGTAGGTGCCGTTGCGGACGTTCGCCTCCTTGCACTTGCCGCGCTTCTTTGAAACGAGCTTCCCCTCGCGGAAGAACGCCTCGGAGAACTCGCCCTCGCGGAACGCGCGCACCTCGAACTCGCTCGAGAGGGCGTTCACGGCCTTCGTGCCCACGCCGTTCATGCCGGCGGAGAACTGGAAGGCGTCGGAGTCGAACTTGCCTCCGGTGTTCATCTCGCTCACGCACTCGACCACCTTGCCGAGCGGGATGCCGCGTCCGTAGTCGCGCACGGTCGTCTCGCCCGTCTCGAAGTTGACGGTCACGTCGATCTGCCGTCCGAAGCCCATCACGAACTCGTCCACGGCGTTGTCGATCACCTCCTTCATGAGGATGTAGACGCAGTCGTGGTAGCCGCTGCCGTTGCCGATGTCCCCGATGTACATGCCGGGGCGCTTGCGGATATGCTCGACCCAGTCAAGGGTCGTTATGTTTTTGTCGTCGTAGCTTGATGCTGCCATGAACAGATGGATCCTGAAATCTTTGGTTTGAAATGAGCGAGTATTATAGCAAAAAAACGGACGCCTGCGGGACATTTCCCGCAGGCGCCATCGGGGAACGTAGTTTCCCCGGCTTAGTACCGCCTATGGTGGTGGCGGCGGGGCGGAGGCGGCGGGGGCAGGAAGCCCTTGCCGTCACAGAGCTTGCAGCGCTTCACCTTGAAGCCCATCGCGTGCTCTTCCTTGCCGCGGCCCCCGCAGCGGGGGCAGGGCTGCCACCCCGGACGCGGCGGCGGGACGACCACTACGGGAGCAGGTGCTACCACAGGGGCAGGCTGAACCGTCGTAGTCGTGATCTGCTGCATGGGCTGCACCGTGGTGGTCGTGACCTGTTGCACGGGCTGTACCGTAGTGGTTGTAACCTGCTGGACAGGCTGCACTACCTGCTGCTGCACGACCGTTTGCGGCTGTACCACCTGCACGGGCTGCGCGGGGGCAGGGGCGGGCTCGGGCTCTAGAAGCGCCTGCGTCAGGTTCTGGAGCAGCTGAGCCGACGCCGAACAGGCGGCGACAAGCCCAGCGAGCATAATCATTTTCTTCATAAACATTACTCCTATGGGTTGTTTGGAGTTAGTTTACCGAAAAAAACGCGCGTAGGCAACCACAAAATTACCACGAGCGGTAGACGACGGGAGCCGTGTACGTCGCAGGCGCCACGACCGTCTGCACCGTCGGAGCAACGACCGTCGGAGTCACGACAGTGGGGGTCACAACCGTCGGAGCCGTGTACACGGGCGTCGTATAGACTGGCGTCGAGTAGTAGGGCGAGTAATAGCCCCGGTTCCAGAGCGCCCCAGTCACGTAGCCGGCCGCGAAGCCGCCGAGGCCCCAGCCCCAGCCGCGTCCCCAGCCGCCGTGATGCCAGCCGTGGTGTCCGCCATGGTGTCCGCCATGGTACCAGCCGCCACGATGGCCCCAGCCGCCGTGGTGCCCCCAGCCACCATGGTGGCCGCGGAAGGCGTGGTGACCGCCGCGGAAACCGCCACCGCATGGACGCGCGCAGAGACCTGCCGACGCCATGCTCACGCATGCAACTGCGGCAACCGCCGCAGCGAGAATCTTGTTAATCTTCATGTTATCACCTCTTTCTTTTTGGGTTTATGATTGGCTAGGAACAAATGTGCGCGCCGTCTGACACGTATCTTGAAAAAATCACTTGAACTTCGCCATCTTCACGACGGGATATGCCGACGGACCCGGCTTGCGGAGAAACACCATCCAGTTGTTGCCTGGCTGCACCGACAGCTGGATACGCTGGCCGTCGGCCACCACCTCCAGCCGTCCGTCCGCCGGACAGTCTATACGCGCCACCTTCACGGTCTTCGGCAATGCGGTCCAGCTACGCAGGTCGGCTGCGGTTGTCGTCGCGGCCCATGTGGCCACGCCCATCTGCGCCAGCTTAAGCGCAAGATAGTCGCCTCCTGACTTCCCCTTCTTGTACTGACGCCTTTCTGCGGCGTCCGCCGCAACGCCAAGCGCCACCTGCACGCCGACCTTGACAATCGTGCGCGTGATTTCGCGGGTAAGCGCACCGCGCATGTACACGTCGTACTCCGTCTTCAGAAGCGCATCAACGTTGGCAAGCTGATACATCGGCACGTTCTGGCCTCCTGCCGCCACCGACCAGTTTATGGCACCATGCGCGCGTTCACGCAGATATGGCAACGCCATGCCTGCATAGATAACGTACCTCCTTACAAACGGCAGCAATCCCAGAGGGAGGTCCACCCGCCACTCTTCCCGACATGGACAGAGGCCGTCTTCGACGTATATCCACACCTGGTTGGATGGCTTGATCCCGCTATCCACCTCGGCGAAGTCGCGTGCTGCTACCGAATTACCCGGCACAAGGGCCGCTACGTCCTTGAGATAGTTGCGCGCACCATCGCCGTTCAGCCACCGGAACACTCCGGTTACATGTTCCGCGTATGCATTCATGTAGTCTCTGGGGGCCAAGGCATCCAGGTTGCCGGACGTGGCGGGGTCGAACCTGCACTGCGCCTGCACCTGCGAACGGAAAGCAGCGTCGCCCAGCACGGTGCCCACCTGCGCATCGCGGTTCCCTTCCTGCGGTGCGTTGTTCTGCCTCACGTAGGCGTCAGCGTCCGCCCTCATTTTCTTGGATGCAGCCGCAATGTCCTTTCTGCGCTCCCACAGCCAGTTCTCCTGATGCTGCCCCGCGCGGTTCAACTCTGTACGCGCCGCATCCGGCCTTCCTAACGTCATGTAGTCTATTGCCTTGTACAGGCATGTGAAGACACGATCCTGGCCACCGCCGTCGTAGTCGAAGGCCCGGTCATTCGTCATCATTGCGAGCGCACCCTCTCCACCCCTGGCGAACACAGACGTAGCGTCGTTTGCGTGCATCGCGTCCTCGGCCGAATCGAACATGGCAATGGCATTTCCCTTGTCGTCCGCCATGTACATGGCACCGCCGGCCAATAACTGCCATAGGAGCTGCGATCCGTCCTTCTTCGAGGCAAGCTCGGCCGTCTCCTGCACCGGAGCGGCGTAGTTGCCAGTTGATAGCGCGACCTCGTAATCGTCCAGCACTTCCTTCGTCGTGCGGCAACCTGCGGCACTCGCAAGCGCGAATGCCGCAGCGGCGATTTTCCAGAACCTCATAGGAGACCTCTTCTTACCAGCCGATGTTGATGAAAGGGAACGTCCATTGAGACGTGGCGAAGTTCAGCAGGCCGATCTGCACGCCTTCCAGACGCTCCACGTAGTTGACGAGGCCAATCTGAAGCCCGACGGCACGGTGTCCCGTGACGTTGACAAGCCCGACCTGGAGGCCCTTGGCGTCCTTGTCGGCCAAGTGTCCGATCCAGTTCGCGCCAACCCCGCGGAATTCCCCGGAGTTCGAGAAGGCACCGAGATCGAGTCCGTACGTCCCCGCGTAGTAGCCCCAACCGAGGTTGAGGCGAAGACCGGTGACGGACGACTCCTCGTTCGGGAGGCTCCAAGGCAGCACGGTGAGGCCGATGGCGGTGTCATACGACCTGTATCCGTACGGGTTGCCGCCGCCACGCTCGACGAACACCACGTCGCGGGCATTTCCGCCGCGCGCATGGTCGTTGGCTATGCCCTGTCCGGGCTGGAACTGCGCCGTCGCCGCGAACACAGCGCATGCCATTGCGAATGCAATACCGATCTTCATCGTTTTTTCTCCTTAAAACGGGACGACGACTCCGCCGCCTCCATTGCTCTGGATCGTGGTTGTGATGGGTGCCTGCGGCTGGGGCGCCTCCGGCATCTTAACCCTGCGCAGCCGCGAGCCAACCGTCACCTTAGCCGCGTCGCCCTCGATGATCTTGGCATAGCTGAGCTTCGGCATGACGGTCGTCACCTCGACCGTTGCAACCGGAATCTCCACTTCGTCAATGACCTCGCCCGTTCTCGTATCCTTGACCGGCTCTCCCAGGGCGCAGACAGTAAAGCGGTCGCCTGCGGCCAACTGCTTTCCGCCTTCGCCGATGACGACCTGGTCACCGACGACCTTCACCACCTCAAACGGCAGGATGTTCGTCATCATGTCGTCGCAGATCGCTCCGGCCGCCGTCTCGGCGGACATGGACACGAACGAACGCGCGTCCGCAGCCGCGAAAATCGCCGCGTCCAGCCTGATCGTGTTAGTCCATTTGAGCTGCCCGGTCGGTGCAATCAGAACACGGTAGGTGATTTCCGCGAACAGCGACGAGGCACGAGGCAACGGTTGGTCGGTGAGCGGATTCACGGCAGGAGGCAGTACGTCGTTGAATTTCACCATGCCCACCACGAGATAGTCCGTGCCCAACTTGCGGTTGAGGCGCGCGGCGTCCTCAGGCGCGGCGTTTGCCGCGCTAAGGCGCGCCAGCTCGGCGTTGATCTCCGGATCGAAGGCACGGTCGAGCATCGTGAACTTCCGAGTCTGCGTGAGGCGCACGTTCAACTGCTCGGCAAGCGCGGCAGACCACTCGACCGTACCGATGGGCTGGCCGTACCAGTTGAACGTATTCCCCTGCACGTTGAACGGGCTCACGGCCATGCGCCGCAGGTTGGACTCGGGACGGCCGGGACCGGTGTACTTCGGCGGGAAGCGAACCTCCAGCGTCACACGGTACTTCCGCGTCGCAGGGTCGAACGTGTCAGACAGGACTGTATAGCCGCTGATTTTTCCCTTGGCCCACTTCTGCATGTCCTTGTTTATGGAATCGTTCATCTCGAGCTTCGTGCGGTCATCAAGCGCGCCATTCTCACAAATGTTCGTCGCAGAGTCGTTATGCACCATCGTCTGCCGCTCCTCTGCGCTTATCGTAAACCCATTATTTTGCTCTAGCGCTGTAACGAGTGCCTCGCTGATGGCAGCGCGATAACTCCTAGCCTCACCAACAGCCCGGACGGTAGGTGACTGGACGTCCGCCGACACAAGGAACGATGCGTACAGGCATACTATTGACATCACAAGTTTTCTCATGGCACTTGCTCCCTAGAAAGTGTGGGTAAGGGATATGTTCAATCAGAAGTCATACGTGCGGCTAGAACGAACGCCGCTGTCGTAAGACTTCGGAGTCGCCGGTTGCGGCACAGGTACCTGCGGCACACCCTGATTGATGATCTCATTTACGGAGTCAACCTGGCCAAAACTCCAGCGACGCACGCACACGGCGACTCGCTGTCCCGCCGGATGCTTAACGATCCGATCATAGACTGTCGTGCGTCCCTTCATGGTGTCCGACCCCGTCTGCTTGATCTTGCTGCGGTATATGTCTATGATGTTGGACATCTCTTCAGGCGTAGCCGTGCCATCAGCACGGAACAGGCGGGATTCGCCAATGTCCTCAGAAAGTTCCGACTCATCAGTCATATCCGCAAAGCTGTTGATGAACGTGGTGAGCGCAGAATCTGCCAAGGCCCGCGCCTGCCGCTGAGCCTGCAACTCCGCACGCTCTGCCATACGCCCACTCTTACCCTTATAGGCAGAACCGAACTGCCCAAAGCTAAGCAATGAGGGCGTACCCGTCTCGTCGAAGTAAAGGCGGACACCGAATGTCTGCACGATTTCCTCCGGCGTGTCGGGAAGTGCCTCCTTGACCGTCAATCCCCCTTCCCGCATGAGCGCAGGGCGCTGCTTGGTCCGGAACGCTTTTGACAGCTCTGTGCAGTCGGCCCCGACCCGGATGACAACTCCAATGTAGTAACGTCCGTCCGTGCCACGCGACTCGAACGTCTTCACGGGCAGACATCCCGAAGACGAGTGGAGCGCCTTGTTGACAGTACGCTTGACAAGCGTATCCTGCATGAGCTTGCGCTTCTCGACGACAGGGGATCCCTGATACTTAGACGGATCCACCCCCGCGTCGGCAAGTGCCTTGTCAAGCTTTGCGTCAGCCAGAAGTGCGATCTTCTCAGAAACATCCGCTGGCGTCATTTTTGGAGCCTCCTCGGCGTTCGAGGACTGGTTTCCGAACGTTTCCATGCATGTCTCTGCCAGCTCCCGACCGAAGAAGTCCATCACATACGATCCAACTGCGTTAAGATACGCACGCTCGTACGCAAAAGCGCGCGACTTGATGAAGGAAGCCGATTCAACATGCTGGTCGACAGGAGATGATCCTTTGTAGTAAATGCTCCCTTTAGGAGTCTTCTCGCCGTATGAGAATCCTCGCTTCTCGGCATATTCTGCGAAAGCGTCATCCAGCTTGTCCTTAGCATTCACCTCTACAGTGATATCCTTGTTGGCTTCAATCGCTGCGACTCTAGGCTGTACAGCAACGACTGCGGCTTGTCCTGCTGCGGGCGCGGCAACGGCAGTAGGCGCGGCAGCTGGCGCGGGCGCGGCAACTGCAGCGGTAGCTGGCGCAGGCGTAGGCGCGACAGAAGGCACAGAAGGCGCTATTTCCTGGGCGAACGTGGCGGACGCTGCGAGCGCCACGGCGAAAATCGTTTGAATCTTCATTTGCTTGTTCCTTTCTTGAGTGGTTGAAATTGGATTACATGGCGTTCGCGGCGTCGGCCAGCTTGCCGACATGTACGCGCTTCTGCCAGAACTCGAGTCCGGTCTGAAGGTCGATCAGCGTGAGGTTGAGATTGTACTCAATCTGGACATCGCCGTTGTCCTGCCGGAGATTGCGCTGGGTAAGGCGCCCGCGAAGGATGTACTGCGGCTCTACCTTGACCGTCGCATACTGCGCGGCCTCCTTGTTGTACACAATGACCTTCTTCCCGTTCGTCAGTTCTTCGCGCAACGATTGCCCAAGCGCCTCTGCGAGCGCCTCTGCGTCGCGACCGCGCGAGAGAGTATCGTTCCGCACATTCTCCACGATCATCACGGCGCGGTTCGCCCCGGGCCGTAGCTTGATGCGGTCCTGCGAGCAGACGCTCTGAACTGCGCGGGATATCGTGTCGTTGATGTCCTCCTCTGAGAATCCTGCAACTGTAGTACGCGTCTCGTTCGCCGCATAACGGCGTGTCGTCGTCGTGCAGCCAGAGAAAACTACAGCCATTGCCGCCAGAGTGGCAGCGGTCAATGCACAATATGCCTTGTTCATTTTGATTTGCCTTTCTAGTTGATTTTGGAAACAGTCAGCGCAACCTGCGCACGTAGAACAGCATGTCGGCGGCGTCAGGCGTGGATGCCGTGCCCTTGAGCGCCTGTACGTCCTTGGGAGCAAGCATGATCTTGTTCCAGGTGGACACGAGAGAGTCGATCGTGAGGCCGTTCGCGTCAAGCCACACTACCTTGTACTCCACGCCCAAGTCGTGCGACGTGTTGTTCACCACGTTCGCTTGGAACGTAGCGTATGGACTTGCCCCCTTCACACACCGAACATCAGTCACGAACACCGATGTTCCCAGGTCTTCCGCAAGCGTCACGCGCCGATCCATGGGCGGCACGTATGTGGCGACGCACCCCGCCATCAGACCGGCCATAGCGGCTACAAGGAAGCTTTTTCTGTTCATTTTGATTTCTCCTCCAAGGTTTTCACTTTGCTAGAATACCAAATTATCCGTGTAAGGGCAAGCGCAAATGCCGCTCCGTCAATGCCCCCTCTGCCTCACGGCTGACATCACGTCGTTTGTCGTGGTCGGTTTCAAAATCAATCGATTCTTCCCATCATCCTGCACTCGGAACATCGTCTTCAACCGCCCCCGCAGTCCCGCCGGCGAAACGGTCGACACGCGTAGCACGCCGTTGCTCTCGCCCTCGATCCGCACGAGGAAGTGATCCGCCGCGAACATGCCAATGGTCTTCTTCAAGTCGTCAACGTCATCGGCGACTAGATCGAAGAACGACACGAGATCGTACGTCAGCGGCTTGCCGCGCTTCTCGCGCAGCGTTGGTTCCGCGTCGAGTTTCCTGCGGATGGCGTCCACGTCCGCGCGCGTCTTCGCCGGAAGACGGAATACCACCCCACCGTCGATCGCAACGCCCTTTACCTCGTTCCACGGCGGCGGCAACGTCACATTCACCTTCGAATCCCGACCGTACACAGTGACCTCCGCGTAGGGTGGATGCGGTGGAACGGGCGGGGCGGATGGGACAGGCGATTTCTGCTCTTGATTCCACTTCACGACCGCCCACGTCCCCGCCACGAGCGCCGCGCCCACGAGGAGGTTCATGAAAACAAGCCACCACCGGCGACACCGCCGCCCGGATGCCCCATCGGCATGGAGCCCGCCGTACCCGTCGCCCGTGTAGTCCACGAGGTCCTGCAGGATCGTGCCGGCCTCCAGCGCGAAGCAGGCCACGTAGGCGTAGGGCAGCTTGCCGTACCCGCGGTTGCCCCACGCCTCGCCGAGACTGTTGCGCACGATGAAGTAGCCGCCACCCGGCGACGCCGCGCTGTCCACGTACCCCACGATCAGCATGCCATGCACGCCCAGCCACTTGTTCTTCGCGGCAAGGCCGGCCTCCGTCTCCTCTGTCTGCGGGAACGAGAACGTCTCGCCGTCGCACCCCTCGAAAAAGCTCACCGTCACGCATACGGGCATCGGACGCCGATCGTTCACGCCCGCGAGAATGCTGCGGATCTCGTCCACATTGTTCGGCGCGGGCAGCAGGTATAGCCCGGAGAGAACCCGGTGCTTCTTCGCGTCGTCGTCCGACCCGGGCGGATGCGCGCCGCTCTCCGCCGCCCCGAACAGCGGTGCGGCGGTTACACCCGCGTAGGGCCACAGCGCGTAACGGCACGTTCCCTGGAACTCGAGCACGTTGAAGCACGACCGGAGCAGGCTGCCATCCATCGCCTCGTACCGAGTCCGCACCGTCTCCTCGAATTGCGTGAGGTAGGGACGCATCACGGGCGTGTTGATGCCCCCGTTCGCATCCGCCATCATCCGCAGCTGGAGCAGCTTAGAGTGGAGCGCGAGTTCGAAGGCTGGATCAAGCGGCTCCCCCGTGCGCAGACGCAGGAGGTTACGCTCGATCGCCGCGCGCTCGACCTCCTTCGTCGCGGCGAAGAGGTACTGCACGCTGAGGCGCATCTTGCAGTCCTCGTAGTACTCCAGCATCGCCGTGACGGCGTTCGCCACGCACGTGCCGCGCAGAGCCTGCTCGTAGATGGGAGGCATCTTCGAGACGAGGGACGTGGACGCGGGCACGTTGCGCGTGCGGGCCGGCGCGCGGTAGCGGCCATCCCTAAGTGCGCGCAGGAACTCCGCCTGCTGCGCCGGAAAGATGTAGGGAGCCGCGGACATGTCAGAAGAACAGCAGCTTTCCCTTCACCGCGTCGCCGCCGGGACGGCGGAGCGACACGTCCGTATCCTTGATGCCAGCAAGGAACACCCCGAACGGTATCTCCGCCGCACCGTCCATGAGCGGCAGCTTTACGCCGGAGAGCGCAAACACCCCCGCAACATCCCGGCCGCCTACCTTCAGCGTCAACGGCGTTTCCGCCGTCGCGCCGGGCGGCACCGCGAGCTCGGCCCGCCAGGCGCCAGGCGCATCCTCATCGCCCTCCGAGGCGAAAACGAACGTCACCGGCTCGTCCGGGGCCTTGACGGACGCCGGTGCCTTTGCCGACGGCCCCGCCGCCAGCGCGAACGCCGGACCGTCGTCCGCTGAAAACAACGCCATCTGCCGCTTGGACACGAAGTCCCGCAGGCGTTCCGCCATCACCACGGCATGCGGACGGCAGTGCTCCGCGACGAAGCGGTCGATGAACGCCGCCTCGTCGGCCGTCATGACGACTTTCTCTTCTTCAATCGCGTTCTTCATGTTCATCCTTCAACTTTCTCATGTCTTTCAGCGCGCGGGAGAACAACTGGTCCACGTTCGCCTCCGAGCTGATGCCGAGCATGTTTTTGATTTCCATTGAAGACAGGTTCAAGCGAAGTTTCAGCAGGTGGACGTAGGCCCGGAGGGGATTCTCCTTCCAGAGATCGCCGAAGCAGGTCTGCACAAGGGCCCACTCCTCCCGCCGTCGCATCGCAGGGTCTTCAGAGGGATTGGCGTCCCGGCCCTGCGCATCTGACAGCATTTTTGAAATTTTATCCGTATAGCTCGCCCCGCCCTCTTCGTCCCCGAAGTCGGAATCGTCCGCCCCCTCTAGCGAAACCTCCCCACGCGCAGCCGGATTCGCCCGCCGGATGTACCCCCGCACGTACTGCCGCAGCCATCCCCACAGGCTCCCGCCGTCGTCGCGGAACAGCTCGATTTTCTTCTTGGCGATCATGTCCTCGTAGAGGATGCCCATCAGTTCCTCGGGCGTCACGCCCCATTCGCGCGCCATGCGCGCGCTGCGGAGGGACTTCGCCTCGGCCAAGACGGCCTTTTCCCACACGAGACGCCAGGCGAGATCGTCATGGAGCTTCATCAGCTCGTAGATCTCGTGCTCGGACAGCCTTTCAGCGTAACCGTCACTGTTTGTCGGAGATTTCCTCATTTGTCGCATGGCAAACAGTATATCATAAATTCCGCGTTCCCTGCGGTGTTGGTGTGTTGCCAATCATTCGTACCGCTTCTCACCCACAAGTTCGCAGGTGCACATCTTGGGACCACGGTATTGGACGAGGATGAGATGGAGTGTCGTGCCCTTCGCGAGCGCAGGGATCTTCTTGTCCTTCGCGTACGCCTGCAGCTGCGCGCCCCCTTCCTTGCGCTGCGCATCCAGTTCCGCTTTCTTCGCGCCCTTCTTGAGGTACTTGAACTCGACGATGTAGCTGTGCAGCACGTCGCCGTAGTAGTGGCGCTCCGGGAAGAGGAAGAAGTCGCAGTTGCCGTGCGACATCTCCAGTTCAGGACATGTGATGAACTGCGGCAGATGCCCCATCTCGCACTGGAAGTACCCCTGCATGCGCACCTCGCCATCGATGCCGCCGCGTATCGGCGTCGTCTCCGCGAAGTTCTTGGAGACAAGCTCAAAGAACTCCTTCCACTTGCCCTCGTAGGCGAAGGACTGCGCTGCGGCGTCCCAGTCTAGGAAGCTCTTCGATGGCGGGAAATACCGGTCGCGAAGGTAACTGTATATCTGCTTCTCCACGCAAGCGTTCGGCACGGCGAACACCGTCGCGCCCATCTTGCGTCCAGCCATCGAGAGAAGCCCGTAGTAGAAGAAGAGCGACCGGAAATTCTCGGGCTTGACGATCGCCTCGGCGGGGAACGACTCCACGAGCGGGAACTGGACGCCGCCCTTGGCGACGGCCTGCTCCGTCATCGGCAGAGCCTCAAGGGGCTCCATCTTGAACACGGTACGCTGGAGGTCGGAGATCGTCTTGAGCTTGTCATAGTCCGTCTTGATGTTGGCATCCACCATGTTCTCAGGCGGTTCGCCCGTCTCGACAAGGCTCTTGAGGTAGTAGAGCGTCATGTCGGAGTTGAACACGCACTCCACGCCCACCTTCTTCTTCGCGAAGCAGTAGCCGTCATACCAGGGCTTGATGGACTCGACGATCGCCACGGGATCGCCGTGCGTGAACCTTCCCGTACCCTTGAAATCGGAGAACATCTTCACGGCCTCCGCTGTCGAGAAACCGAGCGTGGCGTTGCAGTAGGCGTCAAGGGAGAGGTTCTTTGCAATGTTGAAGCCGCTCGTGAGGTCATCCAGCGTAACGGGCGAGACGCCCGTCATGAAAATACGGTCGAACTCGCCCTTGAACTTCTTGAACCAGTTGCGGTAGAACCCCGCGCCATGCGTAATCTTGCGGTAGTCCGTCACCCCCGCCGCGCGGATCATCTGGTTCGTGAAGTTGTCGTACTCGTCGATGATCAGGTATAGGGGGATACTGGAACGGCGAGCCTTGTTGACAATGTCGGCAAGCTTTCCAGACGCTGGCTGCCCTGTAAACGAAGCGCGGAATTCAGCGTCGAAGCACGACGGATATCGCAACACCATATCATCAAGTTGCTTGCTGATATGATCCTCGAACGCCCGCTCCAGCACCTCACCAGTGCCTCCGACTTTCGAGAAGTCGAGTTTCAGTGTCATGAAGCGGTTGGCGTTCTCCGTGGGGTACTTGCCGATCCAGAGATCGCCGAAGAGTTTCTTGAAGTCCTTTTTCCGATTGAGGTCGTAGTAGCTCTCCATCATCGAGATGAAGAGCGACTTGCCGAACCGGCGCGGGCGGACGAAGAAGATGAAACTGTCCCGCGCCTCCATCTGCGCAAGGTACTCCGTCTTGTCGACGTAGTAGTACCCCTCCCTGCGGATCCGCCTGAAATCCGACACGCCGTAAGGTATCTTGAGGTCTGTGCGCTTCTTAGCCATGCGGTAAGTATACCATAATTCAGCGATCCGCGCAGTGACCGGCGTTTTCACTATCTCGCTCCAGGCAGACCTTTCCCCCTGCCACGGCGCAAGCCTACTACAGGGACCTGACAAGCCACATCTCCTCCGGCGGCGTCTCGTTGCAAGACCAGGTACCGTGGGCGCCCGAACTCTACGCGGTTCCAGAGCCTTCCGGCTGCCTGCTGTTGCTTGTGGGCGGAGCCATCCTGGCGTTGCGCCGCAAGCGGCTTACCGATCCCGCATCCCTTCCTTGAGAAGTTTCTCCTTCTCCTCCTGCGTGGGCACCACCACGATGCCACGTCGGCTGAAATAGACCCAGTCGTTCGTCCAGGACGTGTCCTTGAACGGCTTCGCGAAGAGCTCCGGATCCGGCACGATGTCGTCCGCCGTGCCGCGTACGCCGTCCGGCCCCAACGACAGCACGACCGGCGGATCGTTCGTCGGCTCGTACACGTAGGGATGCTTCCACGGATCTGGCAGTATCCGCTCGGCGTAGGGGCCGACCCAACCCGCGTGCGTCGAGAACTTCTCCGAAAGCGCGGCCAGCCCCTCCTTCTCCGTAGGGTAGACCCCGCAGTGGAACTTGAACCGCCCCAGCGCCTCGGCAAGCGCGGACACGCTCTGCTCGGCCCTGACGATGTTGCCGTCGCGCATCTTCTTGCCGCCGCCCTTTCCGGCGGCCTGGATCACAAGCCCCCCGATCAACAGCAGCACCACAAGCACTGCCACGTAGAACACCGGCCCGCGCTTGATCATCGGCGCACGCAGACCCAGCTCCCGCTTCTTGGCCTCCAGCTCATGGTAGATGGCCTTGATCTTCCTGTTGCGCTCCTGCTTCGAGAGCGGACGCCTCTTCGGTGACGACTTTTCCGCTTCCGTCATTCGACCACCTCCAGTATCAACTGCTTGGCAACTGGCTGCTCCGACGTGACCGCAACAGACTCCTGGACAAGTCGCGCCGCATCGGCCAGACGCTCCGGCCGCGTTGGCGCATACAGCCACGCAAGCGGCTGCCCAACCTCCACGCGGTCACCATGCGCCACGGCGAGCGTCACGCCGGCCGAGAAGTCGATGGCATCATCGGACTTCGCACGCCCCGCCCCCAACTCGAACGCCGCCTTCGCTATTCCCTCCGCGTCGACCCGCGCCACATACCCGGCACACGACGCAGCGACAACGTGCGCCTCGCCGCGCGGACGCAACGCGAACGCCTCCAAGTCGCCGCCGTGCAACTTCACCATCTCCGCAAACCGCGCCCAGGCCGCGCCGTTCGCAAGGTTCTCCCGGCACATCGCCCGCGCCTCTTCAAGCGCCACGCCCTTCTCCAACGCCACCATCCGCGCCGCCAACTCCACTGAAAGCTCCACCACATCATCCGGGAGCGGCCACGGTAGGGCGCGATCACCGAGCGCGCCGCCCCCCAGCACCCCAATCGCCTCCTCAACCTCAAGCGCGTTGCCAACAGTCCACCCGAGCGGCTCGTCCATCGCCGTCACAAGCGCCGCCGCGCGACGTCCCGCCGCGCGCGCACCATCCACCAGTGCCCGCGCGAGCGCGCACGCCTCCGCGCGCGTCTTCATGAACGCACCCGCGCCGCACTTCACGTCGAAGACGAGCGTCCCCGCGCCCTCCGCGAGCTTCTTCGAGAGAATCGAGCCTACGATGAGCGGAATCGACGGCACCGTGCCCGTCACGTCGCGGAGCGCGTAGAGCTTCTTGTCCGCCGGCGCGATCTCCGCCGTCTGCGCGGCGATCGACACGCCACATTCCGACACCACGCGCCTGAAATCGTCAAGCGACAGGCATGCGTTGTAGCCGGGAATCGACTCGAGCTTGTCCACCGTGCCTCCCGTGAGCCCGAGGCCGCGTCCCGCAAGGGACGGCACGGATATCCCGCATGACGCGGCAAGCGGTTGGATGATGAGCGAAAGTTTGTCGCCGATGCCGCCCGTCGAATGCTTGTCGGCGGAAGGTCCTTGCCATTTGAGGCATTCGCCGGAATGCTGCATTGCGTCCGTGAGCGCGTGCGTCTCCGCCGGCGTCATCCCGCGGCAGCACACGGCCATCGCGAACGCCGCCATCTGGTAGTCGGGCACATCTCCGCGCGTGTAGGCGTCGATCAGCGCGCGAATCTCCTCCGGCGCCAGTTCGCCCCCTTCTCGTTTTTTGTCGAGCAGCAGTTTGACGATCATGACCGCCTCCCGTCAGTCGTTCAGCAACATGTCCGTCAGCGGCGTGAGCGGACGCCCCAGCAGAAACTGTCCGCCGCCCATCGCGCGCGCGCCCTCGGCCTTTAGCGACACGAGCAGCACCGCGCCGTCGAGCGTGCGGATGATCGGTCCGCGCTTCGTAGTGGAGAGGACCGTACCCGGCATCTCGCCGCGCCATGCGGGGGCGATCTTGTCGGACGGCACGAACTCGACGCCCATCACGGTCACGCGCCCCGTGTTCCCCTTCCTGCGGAAACGCATGGGGAGGAAGGTGTAGCAGCCCGGCCAGGGCACGTAGGCGCGCAGCATGCGTTCGATGTCGTACGAGCGCAGACGGCTCCAGTCGATGAGGCCGTCCGTCTTCTTGATCTTGTGCGCAAACGTGACGCGCGCCTCCTCCTGCGGCTGGGGCGGGGGCAGCGTGCCCGCTGCAAGCATCCGCATTGTCTTAGCGAGGGTAACGCCGCCGCAGATCGCGAGCTTCTCCATGAGCGTTTCCGCCGTGTCCTCCGGATAGACCGGCTCCACCTTGCTCATCAGGATCGGGCCGTCATCCATGCCAAGGCCCATCTTGATCACGCTCACGCCGGAAAGCTCGTCGCCGGCAAGCACCGCAGCCGTCACGGGCGCAGCACCTCGGTACTTAGGCAGAAGCGAAAAATGACAGTTGATGCAGCCGAACGGCGGTAGTTCGAGAATCTCCTTCTTGAGGAACTGCCCGAATGCAACCACGGCGATCGCGTCCGGCTTCTTCGCGCGAATCCACGCGAGCGCCTCGGGCGCGTTCACGTTCTCTGGAGTGATGCATTCCTTGATGCCGCGCTCGATCGCGTACTTACGACAAGGACACGGCGTGAGCTCGCGCCCGCGCCCCGCCGGACGGTCCGGCTGTGTGACAAGGCCGACCACCTGCAGCTCAGGATAGCGCAGGAGGCCCTTCAGACACATGGCCGAAGCCGATGATGAACCCATAAAAACAATTCGCATGACGGGGATAGTTTACCATAATCCCTGCCGCTCGCAAAGATACCTTCTTGCCAATACGCGGATTTCTATTTCACGGTCACCTTCCATGGACCGGCGGATGGACGTCTGCATGAGGCCTCGCCCTGACCAATGCCATCCGCCACGATTCCAATTACATTCACCGTGTATTTCTTAAGATTCTTCTTGCCACCAGCCACGGTCTCCAACGCGTATGCCTTGAACGAGCCTTTGAAGACGCCTGTCTTCGCCACATAGGAGAGTTTCAAGGACGAAGGATTGTCCGAGTCCGCCACAAGGACGGATTCACCCGTCGACCTGTCTTTCACCCACTTCACGGCCGCCGTCTTGGCAAACTGCCATCTCGTGCCCGCGATGCCAAACGATACCTCGTACGGCAATAGGTTACCCAGCGACTCACCAGGCACAGCAAGATTGAAGCCCTCCAACCGGAAGGTTCCCCGCGAACCGCTCTTCAGCGTACCACCCACGGTCGCCTTCCCCATTGCGTAGGAGGCGTTCGTCAACGAGAAGGTTCCGTCCGTATTCAGCACAAACGTCATAGCGCCAATCGGCGCCTTGAAAGAGAATGTTCCCATGTGACGCGCCGATCTCGCCTCGCTCGCATCCCGCAACACCGCCCTGACCGTAACCTTCTTCACCTTTCCGTCAGCCAACACTGTTGCTACAATGGTAAGATTCACCGTGTCCTTTCGTACATTGATCTTCCCAGCCTTCACCTGCACCGAACCGACCAGATTGCCGTCTCTGTACAACGCCCCCGTCACCACCTGCGTCTTGGCGAACGTCATGTCCGGTATTCTCCCGCCGATGGCGCTGTCACTTCCCGAACCACCGCCGGATGAACCGTTCGACCGCCAGTGCGCGTAGTAGGTGACGGAACTAGTCACCTTAGTCTCTGCGGTTATCCGAAACCCGCCGCTCTTCGCCGTCCACCAGCCATCGAACGAATAGCCGGCCCGCGTCGGCGCCGGCAAGTATCCAACCGCTTCACCGCTCTTGACCTGAACATTAAGGAAACTGCTTCCTATGCCTCCATTGCCGCCATTGAAGTCAAGCGTGACCGTACAGTATGTCCGATCCCAATAAGTGCCTCTCCCTGACCCCGAGCCTCTACCTGAGCCGGAGCCACCACCAGAGCCGGACTTTGCATACTCCTCTGGCACCCAGAAGTAGAGCTTGTTCTCGCCGTCGAGATAAAGCGACGAGGTGTCATAGCCGCTTGGCAGCTTGGCCGTCCAGCCGCTCGTGACGCGACTGTACGGCTCGCCGGCAACTCTATTTGTCACGCAGACAAGAGCGTATTCAGGAGTCCCATCAGCATGCCGTCCGGCCCCTCTTTCAGAAACCGCACACATCTCGTTATAGCCACCCGCATAAATGTAATAGTATCCAATTGGCCCGCGCAGACTACCGCCTTTTACTGTCGGTTCCAAATACTCACCGCCTGAACCGTTCACGATCACCCCCATTTCAGACGCCTCAGGAAGTATCGTCCCTCCATTCAAGCAAAAACTTGCCGTCGCAACAGCTGCGTACGCATCTCCACTAGGCGTTTCAATGCCCTGTGCTTCAATCCAGTCAAGCATTGTATATCCAATGAATAACTCAATTTCATTATATGGATTGAACTCTGTTTCATATTCTAATGCCTCCCACCCGACAATAAAATCGTAAGCGTCCATAAGTTCTCTGCTCACAAAAAACTCGTTCTTTGGGTTCATAGAATATTGGTTACGAATCAACCCTGAATTGAGGGTAAAGTCGTACAATGTCGACCGCATCCCATATCCGCCTGGTGCACAGGTTACAAGTACTCCGCCCTCGAACTTCATTGGAAGATTAAACTCAAACGCAGACTTCCCCGTTCCTCCAAGCGTCGCAAACTTGTACAAACCTTTTCCGACAAGACTCGGTTCATGAGAGGTGTCGTATAGCACTTTTACGCACGTGTCCTCCTTCGACAACGCATAGACTATGGAGTTGTCAAAATTCAGAACCTTTGTGGTAGAGATTGCAGTTCCTTCCCTCGCCATGCTCGCGCAGAAAGATCTGCCCATGGTCAAGTTGCCCCACGCATTTATTCCTTCTCCTAAGGATAATATGTTGACGACGGCCCTGTCAAAAAGCATGTCCCCGCGCGACCATACCCTACCGCCAGTCGTCTCTAACAGCGCACCGACGACCGACAAATCAGACATCGATGTGCCATCACCATTCTTCCCCGCCTCTATCGCAGGCACTCCAGCCGTCTGCACACGAACTGAAGCCCCACCTGTTATCAGAAGATCGCGATAGCGTATCGCTATTCCACAACCCTGAGAAGACAAACTACTCCCCAGGTGGCTAACCGACAATGTTCCATTGCCATGAATGAGCAACCCGTGCTCACAATAAATCCCATATACACTCTTGTTGTTACCAGAGTCAGTATATGGACGCGGTGCTGTAATGTGCGTGAAGGATCCAGGCATGAGTTCAATGGCTATGGATTTTTTTGAATCAATCCCATATATAGAGACATTACCAGACATTCTCAGAGTCCATATTGAATCGGTAAGAACAAGTGTCACACCGCCACCTAAGTTCTTACTAGTAATGTTATTTTCCAGTAAATCTTTGGTATGGACGACAGTTGGAGTCTCAGAGCCGACATTGACAGTAATGGTATTCGTCAATGTTACCCATGAAAAACTATGATTGGAAAACCACGCTGATTTGGCATCCGCGAAGGCGCCCATGGCGGACAATGCGACCAATGCCGCCACCGCCAACCTTCTGCCGACCGCAAAACCGCGCCTCAGCTTCGCCGACACGGCATCCCCCTCGCCATGGCGCATTCGCAGATTGGCTACATGAGCCTGCTCGTCTCCGACATTCTCTTTCATCTTTTGTCGCTTCCTTTCCTCCTGAAGCTTGCCCCCTAATTAACGGGGCACTCCTCAATGTTCATATTCCGTCCGAGGCCGGCAGAACCTTTAGGTTTAACCAGACCAGCTGCGTTTAGTTTATCATATACCCATGGTTGACCGCAAGTGGAATAATTCACCTTTAACCACTTTACAACAGCGTGGCCGCGCTTGTCGCGCCCATGCGTTAGCGGAGGCCCTTGATCGTAATGCGGCCGGCGCCATCCGGGTTTTCGTAGTTGAGCGGGTAGTTTGCGAACGACGCGAACGGCGCGTTGGCCGACGTGAGCGCGGGCGTTCCGTCCGCACCGCGCCGAAACGCCTTGGCGTATTCGGCAAGTACGAGGTAGTCCATCGCCAGTCCGTTCTCGACCTTCTTCGTGCTGCGGAACATGGCGAACCCGTCGCCACCCTCGACGAGCGTGAAGGCGTTGCCGGCTATGCGGTAGACGGCGTTGGGGTTAATCGGCTCGAACGCGCCAGCCTTGCGGTTGTACACCTTCACGTCCCTCACGCGGTAGACGCCGTTCGAAGGCCCTGAGAGCCATGTGCCCGTGGCGTCCACGTGCACGCTTGGCTTGACGGTCGCGTCCACCGTGTACGAAAGTCCAGCGACATGGAGAAATCCGCCGAACTCGCCGTCTCCGACCGCCTGCGCGCCGAATTCAAGCGCATCGAGTATCTGCCGCCCGTTCGCCTCCACGATGCCAATGTCGCCGGCGAACGGCTGGACCGTGCGCAACACCTTGAGCGTGACGTCCCCCGCCGGGACGTCGGCGCGCACGTTGCCACCGTTCATCATCGCGAAGTCGCACGCAAGCCCCGCCTTTTCGTTGGCGTACCAAAGCACCGCATCCGCCGCGAAGTCACCGGCCGAACATCCCTGTTTGCGGGCGAGACGCTCGTTCGCGCCTGGACGATAGGCGCAGAGCGTGGCTGGCGCGCGGGCGATCTTCACGCCGAGCTGCCGTTCGACGGCGTCTGACAATTCCTTTTCCAGACGCGACACCTTCGCATCCTTCTTGCCGCGCGTGTAGATCGTGCCGGCCATCACGCACTGGCCATCCTCAAGCACGAGACAACCGAGAAGACCGAGGTAGCTGCCGCTCTGCGTGAGGATCACGTCCTTTCCGGCGGCGTTGCGCACGCGCGAGCCGGTGTACTCCGAGTGGGAGTGTCCGTCGACGAGCGCCACGAAGTTGGTGGTGTGCGCGATTACGTCTGTGGACATGTAGTCCGCGCAGTCGGGAGAGATGCCCAGGTGCCCCAGCACGATCACGTAGTCCGCGTGCCGCGCTGCGTCGTTCACTGCGTCCTGCACGGCCTTGTACAACATAGCACCGCGCTCGCCCGCCATGAAGTCGTATGCGCGGTAAGTGCCGGTAGGGTCGAGGAACGTGGAGGGCTTCGCCGAGACGAGAGTTGTTGGCGTGGTCACGCCCACGAATGCGACTCTCACAGTGCCGCTCGTAACGACAGTGTAGGCTGGAAACACGAGACGCCCCGGATCGTCGGCTGACTTCCTTTCTATGAAGTTGCAGCTGACGGTCTGGAACGTGGCGTGTGCGGCGTTGGCGAACATCGCCTTGATGCCATAGTCGAACTCATGGTTGCCGAGAGTGGCGACCCGGTAGCCGGTGGCGTTCATGATCTCGATTGCGCTGCGTCCCGAGTCGTAGCCGCCGAGCGCCGTACCCTGCACGTAGTCTCCCGCGTCCACGAGTATTACGTTCTCACCCTCCGCCTCGTAACGGGCCCTTTCCGCGGCGATTTCTGAAAACGCCACGCGGCCATCGTCGATGTGGGTATGGGTGTCGTTCGTGTGCAGCACTATCACGCGCGACTTGACGGCGTAGCCGACCTGTGCAGCCAATAAGGATGCGGCCAGCGCCAACGCAGCGGCGCCCAGCCGAAAGGAATGTCGTTTCATGATTTTCGCAAGCATGGCATGAAGTATAGCATACGCGCGGCACCCTAATCAAGCACCCATTCCGCACTCGTCTCGTGGCCGGAGCCTACCGGTTCTTCTGCAGAAGCTTCTCGTGCTTGGACTTCTCTGCCGACTTCTTCTCATTCAACACGTTTTCAAGCGTGCGGCGCGCCTCCGCCAGCTTGCCGTTGGACTCCACCGCCTTTCGCGCGTTCTCCTCGGCGTCGTCAAGATGTCCCTGGCGGAGCTGCACCACCGCAAGGTTGTTCAGGATCGATGCGTTCCGGGGATCTCTTTCAAGGCATTTCTTGAGGTACGCCTCCGCCTGACCATACTGCTCGTCGCAGTGATAGAACATCCCCATCGCGAAGTTCGCCTCCAAGTCCAAAGGATCCGACACAAGCACCTGACGCGCGAACATGGCCGCCATGTGGAAGTTGGGGCGCTCCATCGCCAGACGCAGCCCCTCGCGTGGCGTGAGACGCGAGCTTCCCTGTCCGACCATCTCCAGCTGCCTGCGTACGCGCGTGAAAGACTCGTTGCTCTCGTCCAGGTCGTCCGCGAGCTTGCTTTCGGCAAGCGCGCGTTCCTTGTCACCATCACGATCCAGGTTGTCCGCCCGCAGACGGCACATACGCGCCACTCGCCACTGCATCCGCGAGAACAGGTCGCGCAGCGCAGACGACGTCATCTCGAGTTTCTCGTCGTCCGCGTAGATGTCCTGGATGCGCTTCACCAGGTCGTGCGCCGCCTTAACGCCCGCCTCCGCGAGGCCGGGCGGAAACCCGGCCGGGCGCGCCACCATTCCCGCCACAGGGGGCATGCGCTCCTTGCCGCGTCTCCACTTCCACTGCTCGAACCCCAGCTGCACGGCCACACTCTCGATGCGCTGCCTCTTGAAGCGCAGCCACGTGCGCAGCGCGTCCATGGCATTGACGGACAGCATATCCCGGTCCTCTTCGTCCTCCGCGCCGCGGCGGCGCAGGTAGCGCTCCCGTTCCGAATGCCCGCCGGCCACGGGCAGCGCCAGCAGCCCCCGTCCCTGCTCGCGGGCGCACAGCTCCACAGCGGTGTCGAGCGCGCCGTCCGTAAACACGTACCGGGCGTCCTGGCACTCCACCACGGTCTGCCTCACGCAGTCGTAGATAGCGCCTATGATCCGGCGCGTGATAGTCTGCATCCGGTACGGCACGACGAGCGCAAGAACCACAAGCGGTTCCAGCAGGAGACACAGGCGCGCGATGCGGTTGAAGCCGCGGAACGACTTCGCGAGGTCCGCCCCGCGCGCGTTCTCCTCGATAGAGTCCTGGAACTTGATCTCGGCTATACGTTTGTAGTCGCGGAAGTACACCTCCACTTCAAGCACGCATAGCGCGTAGATGAACGTCTGCACGCACACGAACGAACACATGCACTTCAGCAGCTGGGAACTCACCGACTTCTGTCCGCCCGTCCACGTCCAGAACCAGAACGACTGCCATCCCGCAAGCTGGAGGAACGCGACGATTCCTACAAGCATGAAGAACGCCGCATACCAGTACGGCAGGAACTTCTCGTCGTCCGTCGCCACGGGGATATGCACGATCGACAGCACAAGCGGCACCAGCACCACGACCACGAACAGCATCCAGCCGGACGGCGTTGACGCAGCAGCGAGCGACTTCCAGTAGTTGACAATATACGTGACCGCGTACTGGGATGCCGAAAGATCATGCGCCTCAAGTCCGTCCATCATGCAGAAATACACGACGTTGCAGGCCACGGTCACAAGCCACCCTGCCAGCGCGGACAGCGTCATCCGTCGCATCGTCACCGTCCTGATGAACGGATCCGCCATCGGATTGACCCTTTGGTCGGCACTGTACTCGGCGCGTATGCGGCACACGACAAGACATGCCACGGTCAGCAACACTCCAAGCACGGTCTCGCCGGCCAGTACGCCGAGGAACCCCATCGTCCAGTACCACCCCGCGATGACGCCACGGCGCAAAGCGTACCGCACGAAGACCAGAACCGCCGCGAGGAACAGCAGAAAATGAAACATGGCAGGACAGAACGCCTGGCCGATCTCCCAGACCGGGTCGGAACACGCGAACAGCATCGCGCCCTGCAACAGCACCACGCGCACAACCCACCTGCTCCTGGACATGCGCAGCAACCGCCCCCGCATGACGCTCGGCAACATCTCGTTAAGGATTGCAAACAACATCATCGCCGCAAGGCCGAGCGACGCATGTCCCGCCAGACGCAGCACGCGGATCGCCTGCGCCACGTCCAGCCACTGAAAGAGCTGGTGCGTCAGCGCGTGCCAGAGAAGCGGGAACGGCGCCTCAGGCGGACGTATCCCCGCCGCCACCGCCACGTCCTCCCATGCGCTCGGCGGCAGCCATGCATACTGCCACCACCATGAGAGCAAGGCGACGGTAACGCCAAGCGCCACCGCCGTCACCCACTGCGCGAGTGATCGCCCCTTAAAAAAGCTTATATCATTATCTGCCATGGCATTGTGAATTCTTGAACTCGCCGACTCTCTTCTTAAGAACCGAAAACGCCGATATGTTATCAGATTTCATTTCCGCTGTCTAGGGGGTTAGTGGCTTGTGCTGGGAGACGTTAGACGTTAGACGTGAGACGAGCGGGACGTTGAAAATGTTGCCAATGTGGGAGTGTTGCCAGTTCCAATGTTGCCAATGGCCAATGAGGAGGCCTTGCAGGAATTGGGCCGCGATAAGCGCGGCCCCTCCCGCGAGACGCGTCTCACGTCTCGCGTCCCCCCATCACATCCCCCCCATCACGCCACGCGGCGGCGGCGCAACGCCAGCAGCGCGCCGCCGAACAGCAGCAACAGCCCGCTCGTCGGCTCCGGCACCATCGTCGAGGCCATGTTGTAGGCCCCCTTGCTCGGCGTGAGGTCGAAATCCTTGAGAAGGTCCGAGGATGCAATCATGTAACCCGTGAAATCAGACCACGTCAGCGGCGTCAGCATGCGGTCCACCGGATCGGTCTGGCCCGAACGATAGAGTTCCGCGATGAACGTATACCCGCTTTTATAATCACTCAAGTCCGTGTAGAAGAGTCCGTCGAACGTCGTCGGCGCGTTGTTGGCGGAAATCGTGTCGCCGCTACCGACCGCAGGCCCCTGAGGATCTGCCAACAGGTAATCCGGCCCTTTATACGTCTGGTCGCCAAGACCCGTCTTCTCGCCTTGCGCGTCCACGGCCCAGAACTTGATCGTGTCGAACGAGCGCGTTGCGCCGTCGTATGACGCCCCGTCAGACTTGGTGTCGATGTACCACACCAGCACGTCGGCTGACGTTTCAGCCCAGGCCGCCCCCGCAAGGGCCACCGCAAAAACAACACTCATCAACTTCTTCATCTTCTTTCTCCTTAAAGTCTTTCGGTCTTCCACTAGCCACTAGCAGCCAACCACTAACCACTAGCAACTAACCACTAACCACTAGCCACTAATCACTTCGTCCACTCGACCTTGGCGCCGCCGGCGGTGCTGTAGAACCAGAATGCGGTGCCCACCGGAATCAGGGCCTTGTTGCCCTGCACGAGCACACCGGCGTCCTCCACCTGACGCGGCGTCACGCCCCAGCCCTCGTTCGGGAGGTAGAAGTACTTGACCTGGGAGTTGTTCGTGTTGCGGAACTGGATGTAGTCGGCATCCTTCTGTCCGACCAGGCGATGCAGCGACGTGCCCTTCACGCCCGTCCAGGTGAAGGCGTTGAGGTCCACGTATTTCACGCCGCTGACCTCCACCGTCGCGTTCGTGTAGGGCGGCGAGACGAGCGTCTGCCCCGCGCCGAACGTCACCGAAGCCGTGGCGGCAGGAATCTGTCCGTACACGTACACCGTGCCGGTCGAGTTCGGACGCTGAAGGATCACGCCCGTCCCCGCCGTGACGCCGTATCCAAGTTCGGCATTCTCGACCACGGTCTTGCCCTCGGCGGTCACCGTCACCTTGGTGGGCGCCTTCCATGCGCCGCCCTCGACCTCGTAAACGTTGTACTTATCACCCGACTTGTCCCACGCGAACATCTTAGCGCCGTTGGACAGGTTCGCCGGATGCACCGCATCCTTCGCCTTGCGCGCCGCGCCGTTCGCCTCGAATCCCTCGAACGGCACCGCCACGTACATGTTCGACGCCACGTTGCCGCTTATCTTGATCGCCCCGAACAGGTTCGCCGACTGCACGCTGGTCGTGACCGGCTGCGACGTAAGCGGCGAAAGGGTGAAGGTGCTGAAGTGGCTCGTGGTGACCATCACCACCACCTTGCCATTCTCTCCGGCGACAGCCTGGAGGTACATCGTCTCGTCACCGTATGTGGGATCACTGCTCACATGCTTCACCTTCACCGATCCACCAACCTGTACGCCAAGCGCCGTCACGTCAAGGTCAAACGTAAAGGATGCGTTCGCCGCCAAGTCGGCGTTGGAGAGCGTCAGCGGGGTCCCGGTGCCGTTGACGGTGGCAATCGGCTTGACATCATATTCAATCGAGGACGCACTGCTCGTCACGGACTGCTTTGCGATGCCGATCACAATGGTGTTCTCACTGCTTAGAGGATTCAGTTCAGCCACAGCCTCGCCAACGACCTTCTCGACGGAGAATTTGTCAATGGTCGTCGTCCCGTCTGTCGAAACCTTCACGGCGCCAACCTTTGATGGCGAGCCGCCCGCACCGGATATGACGTCAATGTCCACCGTAACCGCACCCGTAGCATCTGGAGCCTTCACGTCCATTACATAGTTCGGGGAGAAATGAGGCCCCGCCTCGGTCTGCTTGACAAGCGAAGCGGATCCGTCAAAAGCCATACCGTATGTATCGTCCAATCCCGTAGAGACATAGACGAACGGAACCGTTCCCAGACCGGGGACATAGACATCAAGCGTTGACAGATTTGATGCAGTAAACTCGTATGTAATCGAGGTAACGACCTCGCGATCTGCTACCCTGTCACCTTCGGACGGCCACATTACGAGCGAAACGGTGATCTTCTTGCCGATGTTCTCCTTTGAGACGTTTACCGCCGTGCAGACGAACGTGCCGACATTACCCAAGATTGCCGAATATGGCATGCCAAAACCAACAGAATTCAACAAAAACATCTCATCTGCATTGTTTCCTCTGAAATTCTGCGGGACGAGAAACGACATCCGTATGCCGCTATGGTATCCTGCCAGGATCACGGAATTCGCGTCAACGCCACTGTCAAAGCTGACCACGTAGTCACAATTCCAGCTACCGTATTTATCCAACACTTCCTTCCCTCTGCTTTCTTCCTCCGCTGTGAAAATGAAAGCCTCTGCGGCGGAAGAATTGCCAACCGTCGTGGTAAGATTCAAGGTAAACTGTTCCGCCGATCCGCTCAAGCTGTAAACAGGAATGGACGCAATCATATCAGATGCACCGTCCATCAGCTGATCTAGCTCTGCTGCTGTCTTCTTGTCAACTTTAGCCTTCGGCAATGCAACCGTCTCGGCCATTGCCGTGGCGAAACAGAGCGCCACGAACAGAGCGACAAACTTCGCCGCCAGCGTGTCAAACATTTTCTTCATTTTCATTTCTCCTTAAATTTTTTCAGTCACTAGCAACTAACCACTAGCCACTAACCACTAACTTCACTTCAGCGGCGCGCGGCCGACCGAGAAGAAGCCGCTCGTGCCCTTCGCCGGGGCCGTGATCACGATGTCGCCCGCATCGTTGCCGTCCTGCGGGGCGAAGTCGGCGTCGGACTTCAGGTTCGCCGGAGTGTCGCCGGAGGACACGCCGTAGCGCACGAGCTTCGACGTGCGCGCCACCGTGAGGCGCACGATGCCGTCCTTCACCTCGATCGACTTGATCTTCGGCTGCGGGATGGAATCCGGGAGGACCGTGGCCGTGGCCGCGAGCGCCGCGTTCGTGGCAACGCCGGACTGCAGCTGCTGGGAGGCGGAGAGCGTGAACGCCTGCGCCGCGCCGAAGCCGTTCACGCCGGCTTCCACGCCGCCGGGCGTGCCGTCGGCCTTGCGCGTGTCGAGCAGGTGGAGCGAGAACGTGCCCGCGCCCGCGTAGAGGTCGGCCACGACCTTGTTCACCTCAACGACCACGTCGGGGCAGCGACCGCCCTGCGCGAGCGGCGCAATGCACAGCACGCGGTTCAGGTTCTGGTCGCCCACGGCCTCGCCGGTCACGGTGATGCCCGCGAACGCCGCGCCGGCCTTCGTCCACACGAGCGCGTAGCTTTCGCCGTCCTTCACGAGCGTGCCGTCCGCGTAGCGGTCCGGCCCCTTCGTCGAGAACGTCGCCAGCAGGTTGTCCTGCCCGGCCAGCAACGGGAGGGCCGCGCTTGTCGCGGCCGCCGCGAGAATCATCAGAATCTTCTTCATTTTCATTTCTCCTTAAAGTCTTTCTGTCTTTCAGTCCTCATCCTTTGTCTTCTGTCTTTCGTCCTTTGTCCTTCTTGGGGGGAGGACAGAAGACAGATGACAAAAGACAAAGGCCATTTTTAAGAACTCACCATTTTCTTTCCATTGTCAACTCACTCCGTCACGATGTCGGCGAAGATCGCCAGCGTCTTGCCGGCCACCGCGTCCAGCGCCATGTCGAACGACGGCGACGCCGCGCCCGTGCAGCCATCGATATTCGACCAAGTGCCGTCCGCGTTACGCGAGGCCAGGCGGAAAATCACCGTGACATTTGCAATCTTCGGGAACTTCGTCGTGTCGATGATGCCTGTGATCGTCACCGTGGTCGCGTCCTTGGCAGTCGCCGCCAGACGCAGCTGAGACGTGGCACTCTTGGGATTAAGTCCGAGCACGTAGCTCTGCCACACCGGGATGCCGTTTTCGCCCTTCTCGGAGAGGGCCGCGATGATGTCGTCGGTCTGCGTCTCGAGGATCGGGAGCTTGACGCCGTCAAGGTTGTCCTCCAGCCACTGGAGGTCGACCGGGATGCCCGCCGTGCCCTCGATCGGGTACGTGAAGGAGGCGAGCTGCTTGACGAGCGTCCACATGCCGGGCTTCTCCGTCGACTCAGCCCACGAGTAGCCCTCGGGAATCACGGTCGGAGTCGTGTCGGCTTCCTTCGCGAACACCTTGACCTTGGACATGTCGTTGTTGACGTCCGTGACGGCGATCTTCTTCTCGCCCGACAGCGTGCCGTTGTTGATCGTCACGCTCGTGACGCGGTCCGCGCCGTACTGCGCCACCGCGACGGCCGCGCCCTTCGTGGTCGTGCCGCTGCCGTTGGACGCGTAGTTGTACGCCGCCGTGGCCGTGATCGTGCCGCCGTTCACCGTCAGGGTGCCCGCGCGCGTCTCGATGCCGCTCTCGCCCTTGACGACCGCACCGTCGCTGACCGTAACGGTCGAGTAGCCGCACTGCGCGATGGCCGTATGGACGGATTCTTCGCCAACGGCTGCGGACGCGTCGACCGTGCCCGTCACGTTGATGTTGATCTCGTTCGCGCTGTTCGTCAGGTTGCCGAGCACGAAGACCATGCCCCTCACCGTACCGTTCACGTTCACGTCGATGACGTTCTTGTCAGCGCTGTTCGAGCCGAACACGTTCACGCCGTAGCACTTGCCCTCGAGCGTCACGCCCGTGTCGATCGTCAGCGTGCGCTTGCTCGTCAGGCTGCCCGTACCGCGGACCTCGATCGGCGCGAGGCCGGAGGTCGTGGTCGAGATCGTGCCCGAGCCCGTGATGGTCAGGCTGCCGCCCGCGAGCGCGATGTTGCTCGAACCCGTGATGTCGTGGTCGTTCAGGTCGAGCGTGACAGCCTTGTTCTCGCTCGTCGTCGCGTAGCGGTTGTTCTTGCCCGCGTAGGCAGGCGTCGCCCCGGCGTTCACGAACAGGCGGTCCGTGAGCTCGATGTCCTTGAGCAGCTTGACCGTATCGCCGGACTGCGCCGCCGCGAACGCCTCGGCGAGCGTCTCGAACTTCTCGCCGTCGTCGCCGATCTGTGCCACGTAGTCCTTCGGGACGAGTTCGTACACGCCAGATGTCTCCGTCTCGACCCACTTGTAGTCGTCTGGAATCGCGGAGTTCTCGGTGAAGCCCTGCTTTGCCAGCACCTCCACGTTGTCCATGTTGCCGTTCACGTCCGTGACGCCGATCGTCTTGACGCCCTCGAACGTGCCGCCGTTGAGCGTGACGCTCGTCGCGAGCTTCGTGCCGTGCTGCGCCACCGCCACGGCCGCGCCCTTCGTCGTGCAGCCGCTGCCGTTCGGGTTGTAGCTGTACTCGGACGCCGTGCCCGTGATCTTGCCGCCGTTCACCGTGAGGGTGCCCGCGCGGACCTCGATGCCGGTCTCGCCGGTCACTTCCGCACCGTCGTTCACCGTCACGTTCGCGTTGCCGTTGAGCGCGATGCCCACGGTCACGTCTTCAGCGGAACCCGCCGACGCGGTCACCGTGCCGTTCACGACGATGTTGATCTCGTTCTCGGCGTTCTTCAGGTTGCCCAGGACGAAGATCGTCCCGTTCACCGTGCCGTTCACCGTCACGTCGATGAGGTTCTTCTGCGCGTCGTTCGAGCCGAACACGTTCAGGCCGTACTCGGCGCCCTCGAGCGTGACGCCAGAGCCGATTGTCAGCGTGCGCTTGTTCGCCAGGTCGCCCGTGCCGCGGACTTCGATCGGCGCGAGACCGTCGTTCGTCGTCGAGATCTTGCCCGTGCCAGTGATGTTCAGGCTGCCGCCCGCGAGCGCGATGTTGCTGTCGCTCGTGATGTTCTTTCCGTTCAGGTCGAGCGTGACAGCCTTGTTCTCGCTCGTCGTCGCGTAGCGGTTGTTGCTGCCCGCGTAGGCAGGCGTCGCCCCGGCGTTCACGAACAGGCGGTCCGTCAGCTCGACGTCCTTCAGGAGCTTCACCGTTTCGCCGTCTTCAACGGCATCCATCGCGTCCTCAAGAGTGGCGTAGTACGCGACATGGCCGCCGTTCGCGTCCAGGCGTTCGGCAACAGTCCGCTTGATGGTATACACATCTTCGCCGACGAGGTACCAGTCATATCCCTCGGGCAGCTCGAAGCTCTGCCCAAAGACTTCGGCCAAGCCGGTGACCTGGACGGACAACAGGCTATCGATATCCACATTTTCTGCGTTGGCGATAGCGAAACGCACTCCGCCCTGAGGGACGGTGAACGAGTAGGGCCCCTCGTCAAGTACCGTCACCGACAGTTCCTTGCCAGTCGCATGCGGGTCAATGGCAATAGCCGCGCCCTTGATCGTCGTGCCGTTTCCGTTGCTGGTGGCGGAGTAGGTGGTGGGACCGGTCACGACATAATTGCCGCCCCAGAAGGTAGCATCGCCTGCGCGGACTTCAACGGCAGAATCAAAGCCCTTGATGGTGCCGCCTCCAATGTATAGAATACCGTCCTGCGGCTGGTAGATGCCCGTGCCTTCGGAATCGTTAACGGCCTGGATTGTACCACCGTGGACCGCGAGATTGGTCTGGTGGCGCGTGCCGTTGCCGCTGATGCCATAGTAATCACCGCTGATGGTGAAGTTGTTCAAATCGGCGTCATCTTCAGAGCCCACGACGAGTGCCGCAGAATCGTCTTCATTAGCCGGGGTCTCGCCCTTCGTGGTGAGCTTGACGGCGACGATGAGCTTGGAACCGTCGATTGCGCCTCCGCCGACGCTGTCCACGATTTGGAGCGTCGTGCCATACTTGACGCCGATGAGGTAGTCGTGCGCGCTGTTCGCCGTGAACTTGTCGTTTGCGACCTTGCCTTCCGCAGCGGACAGTTCCTTGCCGTTCAGATCGAGCGTGATGACCGCTCCGTCGCTTGCAACGTCCAAGCTGTCATCCAGCTCGGCATCGGCAATGAGCTGAACCGTGTCGCCATCTTCAGCCGCCGCGAACGCTTCTGCCAGCGACTCGTACTTACCGACAACCGCCTCTTCACGCACAACCTGCGCCACATAGTCCTTCGGGACAATCTGGTACATCACCGGGTCGGAGGTGCCATCCACCGGCACCAGCTTGTAGTCCGCTGGGACACCCTGCGTCTTCTCCTGCTCACTGAAGTGCGCCGGGTTCGGGTTGCCGTCCACCAGGGCCGGAATCGTGATCGTGCCGTTCTCGTTCGTCACCGAGCCGTAGAACGTGCCGCCCGTCACCGTGGCCGTCACGCCCGCCGAGGGCGTCTCCGAAGCCACCGTGTCGACTTCGTACAGCGCAACGCCGCCCGCAGTCGCGTCGAGCGTGCCGCCCGAAATGTTCACCGTGACCGGCTTCTCAGTCGTGTGCTGCGAGATCGCGACCGCCGCGCCCGTCACCGTCGTACCGCTGCCGTTCGCCTTGACCGTCAACCCGGTCGCCGTCTCCTTGATCGTGCCGCCCGTCACGTTCAGCGTGCCCGCGCGGGCCTCGATGCCCGTCGTGCCCGTCACCGTGCCGCCCGTCACGTTCAGCGTGGCGACGCCGTTCAGCGCGATCGCCACGCCGCTCGCCGCGACCGTGCCGGACACGTTGATGACGCTGTCGCCCTCCTGGATGTTGCCCATCACCCAGATGTTGCCGTTGATCGTGCCGGCGACGTTCACCGTCGCGTCATAGGCCGGGCTCTCCGTGGTCATGTTGTTCAGGATCACGCCGTACTGGGCCGTGATCGTCGCGCCCTGCGCGAGCGTGAAGGTGCTCGACATGCCGGAGTTGTCCGTGTCCAGGCCGTACACGTACACGCGGTTCTTGATCGTGCCGTTCCTCGCCTCCAGCGCGCCGTTGAGCACGTACAGGAAGTCGGGCGTCAGCTCCTTGCCGTCAAGGTCCAGGACGACGTTCCTGCTGCCGTTGACCGCGATCGTCTCCCCGCTCACGGCCTTCAGGAGCTTCACCGTCGTCGCCGTGCCGTCCGTCGGAACAGCCTTCACCGCCTCCGCCAGGGTCTCGTACTTCTTCGCGCCATCGCCCTCGCCGACCTGGGCCACATAGTCCTTCGGAATCACGTGGTACATCACAGGGTCGGTGGCGGGCTCGACGGCCACGAGCTTGTAGTCCTCGGCAACACCGTCGGACGCCGCGTCGCTGAAGAGCGCCGTGGACGTGCCCGGGATCAGCGTCTCGACGTTCTCCGTGGAGACGACGCCGTAGAACGTGCCGCCGGCGAGCGTCGCCGAAATGCCGGTCACGTCCTCGTTCTGGAGATCGACCTCGACGAACGCCTTGCCGTCCGTGCCCGTCGCGCGGAACGTGCCGCCCGCAACCGTCGCGGACAGCGACGGGTTGGCGACGTGCTGCGAGAGCGCCAGCGCCGAGCCGACGATGGTCGATCCGCTGCCGTTGGCCGTCGCGCTGTAGGTGCCGTCCGCCGTCACCTCGACAGTCGAGTCGGCCGGGACCACGAGCTCGCCCGCGCGCATCTCGACGCCCGTCGCGCCCGTCAGCTTGCCGCCGTTCAGCGTGAGCGTGCCGGACTGCGGATGGAAGATCGCAAGGTTATCGCCCGGGCAGGTCGCCTTGACCTCGCCGCCGTTGACAGTGATCTCCGTGCCGGGACGTCCACCATTGCCGACGATGCCATAGTAGTAGCCGACCAGCGTGCCGCCGTCCACGGTCAGCGCCGCGACCTCGTCGCCGCTGCGGATCTCGCCCTTGTTCGTCACCTTGACCGCGCCGTAGACCTTAGCCGTATTGCCCGTCGTCGCGTCGATTGCTGCCGTGGACGGATTGCTGCTGTCGGAAACCGTCAGGCTGCCGCCGTAGTTCACGCACAGCACGCAGTCGCCCGCCGTCCATGTGGTCGGGGACGCCGTGATCGACTTGCCCGCGAGGTCGAGGCTGACCGTCCTGCCCTTCTTGACAATCGCCATCTCCGTGAGGACGAGGTTGTCCAGGGGCTGGAGCGTGCTGCCCTCAGGAGCGTTGTCGAACGCCTCCTGCAGCGACTCGTACTGCGCGAGGATGTTGCCCTCGCCGTCGACCGCCTTCACCACGTAGTCCTTCGCGACGATCTGGTACATCACCGGGTCGGAGGTGCCCTCCACCGGCACGAGTTTGTAGTCGGCCGGGACGCCCTGCGTCTTCTCCTGCTCACTGAAGTGCGCCGGGTTCGGGTTGCCGTCCACCAGGGCCGGAATCGTGATCGTGCCGTTCTCGTTCGTCACCGAGCCGTAGAACGTGCCGCCCGTCACCGTGGCCGTCACGCCCGCCGAGGGCGTCTCCGAAGCCACCGTGTCGACTTCGTACAGCGCAACGCCGCCCGCAGTCGCGTCGAGCGTGCCGCCCGAAATGTTCACCGTGACCGGCTTCTCAGTCGTGTGCTGCGAGATCGCGACCGCCGCGCCCGTCACCGTCGTACCGCTGCCGTTCGCCTTGACCGTCAACCCGGTCGCCGTCTCCTTGATCGTGCCGCCCGTCACGTTCAGCGTGCCCGCGCGGGCCTCGATGCCCGTCGTGCCCGTCACCGTGCCGCCCGTCACGTTCAGCGTGGCGACGCCGTTCAGCGCGATCGCCACGCCGCTCGCCGCGACCGTGCCGGACACGTTGATGACGCTGTCGCCCTCCTGGATGTTGCCCATCACCCAGATGTTGCCGTTGATCGTGCCGGCGACGTTCACCGTCGCGTCATAGGCCGGGCTCTCCGTGGTCATGTTGTTCAGGATCACGCCGTACTGGGCCGTGATCGTCGCGCCCTGCGCGAGCGTGAAGGTGCTCGACATGCCGGAGTTGTCCGTGTCCAGGCCGTACACGTACACGCGGTTCTTGATCGTGCCGTTCCTCGCCTCCAGCGCGCCGTTGAGCACGTACAGGAAGTCGGGCGTCAGCTCCTTGCCGTCAAGGTCCAGGACGACGTTCCTGCTGCCGTTGACCGCGATCGTCTCCCCGCTCACGGCCTTCAGGAGCTTCACCGTCGTCGCCGTGCCGTCCGTCGGAACAGCCTTCACCGCCTCCGCCAGGGTCTCGTACTTCTTCGCGCCATCGCCCTCGCCGACCTGGGCCACATAGTCCTTCGGAATCACGTGGTACATCACAGGGTCGGTGGCGGGCTCGACGGCCACGAGCTTGTAGTCCTCGGCAACACCGTCGGACGCCGCGTCCGAGAACAGGGCCGGGTTCGCGCCGTCGCCGACCTCGCCCGGGATGATCGAGCCGACGGAAGCCGCGGACTCGTCGATCTCGACCGTACCCGAGAAGGTGCCGCCCTTCAGCGCGACCGACACGCCAGCGGGATCGCCGTTCTCCGGATCGACCACGGCCACGGACGCCGGTCCGGCGAGCGTGCCGCCCTTGACTTCGACGGAAATCGGCTGGCGCGTGGTGTGCTGCGCCACCGCGACTGCCGCGCCCTTCGTCGTCGAGCCGCTGCCGTTCGCCTTGTAGCTGTAGGTTTCCGCAGTGCCCGTGATCGTGCCGCCGTTCACCGTCAGCGCGCCCGCGCGCACCTCGACGCCCGTGTCGCCGCTCACCGCCGCGCCGTCGTTCACCGTCACGTTCGCGTTGCCGTTGATCGCGATGCCCACGTTGGACTTGTCGGCCGCCGCGTTGTTGGGCGCGACCACCGTGCCGTTCACGACGATGTTGATCTCGTTGTCGGCGTTCGTGAGGTTGCCGAGCACGAACACCGTGCCGTTCACCGTGCCGTCGACCGTCACGTCGATGATGTTCTTCTGCGCGTCGTTCGAGCCGAACACGTTCAGGCCGTACGAACGGCTCGTGCTGTCGAGCGTCACGTCCTCGCCAATGGTCAGCGTGCGCTTGCTCGCCAGGTCGCCCGTGCCGCGCACCTCGATCGGAGCAAGGCCGGAGCCGGTCGTAGAAATCGTGCCCTTACCCGTGATGGTGAGGCTGCCGCCCGCCAGAGCGATGTTGCTCGCGCTCGTGATGTCGAAGCCATTCAGGTCGAGCGTAATGCTCTTGTTTTCGCTCGTCGTCGCGTAGCGGTTCTTCGAGTCAAGCGTCGGCGTCGTGCCGGCGTTCACGAACAGGCGATCCGTCAGCTCGATGTCCTGGAGCAGTTTCACCGTGTCGCCGTCCGCCGCCGCCTTGAGGGCCTCGTCGAGCGACTCGTACTTCTGACCGGCCGTCTCTCCCGTGAACACCTGCGCGACGTAATGAGCCACCCTGACGGTATACGTTCCGTCGGCATTCTTGTCCGCAATGTACCCATCGGCAAGAGTGTCTGTAGGATCGTTTTCGTCATAGAAGGTGCCCGCTGTCACGTTGTAGTCTTCATCACGCTCGACCGTACCGGGAACAGCTTGCCGAACTTCGCCGTCCGTACCGATAACGTACTGCGTTTGATCTATTACATAATCGGAATATAGTGCTGGATAGCTGTAGAATAGTGTATTTTGGACAAGGGCATCTACTGCATCTACTTCCACACCGTCCTTAGTGAAGGTGCAGTCATCGAAAGTGACATCGCTGACTTCAGCACCCCTGACTGCGAACATGGCGTCAGGATGCTTGCCATCATCGGCTGGTGTACCGGTCTGTTCAAATTCACAATTGTCAAAAGTAATGGTTGCATCGCCGCAGCGAACGTCAACAAACCACTGTGAATTTCCTGTTTGAACTTCAGACTTAATCTTCGTGTTAGTGAAAGTCAGTTCAGAACCCGCAGCACTCGTATCGCCCTGCTCGTTGAGAACGATAGTGGAGAAGTTGTTCCAGCCATTAGCTTCAAAGCCCTTGTCGTTGCTGCCACTTAGTTCACTGCCGGTCACATTGATCTCAGCAGGCGACCAAACATTGATTGCCGCCCAGCCGGACGCTACGGAGGAATTCTTTATATCGATCTGAACACCATTGTTGGCACCAGCCACGTTGATGGCATAATGCCCAGCAGAGACAGTGGCATTGTCCAGAACCAGTTTAACATTTGTGTTACCATACATGGAAATGCCACGAGGATAGGCGTCGTCCACTTTGACATTGTCGCCGTCAATCGTGACATTCTTCAAGGTCAAAGTGACATCACTCGTTTCGCTGATGTCGATGACGCGATTGTCGTGGTTGTTGACCGCTATAGTATGACCCTGCCCGTCAATCGTAAGCGACTTGGTGATGCTGAACCTGGTGTCGGAATTCACATCCGCCAGCAACGCAATAGTATCGTCGGCCTGCGCCTGCGCAATGGCATCCGCCAGGCTCTCGTACTTGCACACAACCGTATCGTTACGCACGATCTGCGCAACATAATCCTTCACAGCCAGCGTGTAGACGCCAGCCGTCGCCGTCTCGACCCACTTGAAGTCCTCGGGGATCGTCGCCGTCGCGGTGTATCCCTGCGTCGCCTGGACCGTAACGTCGGGCATGCCGGCGTTGACCTCCTTCACGTACACCTTCTCGGTGCCGACGAGCGTGCCGCCGTTGAGCGTCACCGCCGTCGGAAGCACCGTCGTGTGCTGCGCAACAGAAATCGCCGCGCCCTTCGTCGTCGAACCGCTGCCGTTCGCCTTGTAGCTGTAGGTCTCGGCTTTCGCAGTAATCGTGCCGCCGTTCACCGTCAGCGTGCCCGCGCGCACCTCGATGCCCGAGTCGCCGCTCACTGTCGCACCGTTGTTGACAGTCACGTTCGCGTTGCCGTTGAGCGCAATACCCACGTTGACATTGTCGCCCTCTCCGGCGGGCGCCGCCACCGTGCCGTTCACGACGATGTTGATCTCGTTCGCGGCGTTCTTGAGGTTGCCGAGCACGAACAGCGTCCCGTTAACCGTGCCGTCAACGGTCACGTCAATCACGTTCTTCTGCGCGTCGTTCGAGCCGAACACGTTCAGGCCGTACTCGCCGCCCTCGAGCGTGACGCCAGAGCCGATTGTCAGCGTGCGCTTGGTCGCCAGGTCGCCCGTGCCGCGGACTTCGATCGGCGCGAGGCCGTCGTTCGTCGTCGAGATCTTGCCCGTGCCTGTGACGTTCAGGCTGCCGCCCGCGAGCGCGATGTTGCTGTCGCTCGTGATGTTCTTTCCGTTCAGGTCGAGCGTGACAGCCTTGTTCTCGCTCGTCGTCGCGTAGCGGTTGTTGCTGCCCGCGTAGGCAGGCGTCGCCCCGGCGTTCACGAACAGGCGGTCCGTCAGCTCGACGTCCTTCAGGAGCTTCACCGTGTCGCCATCTTCAGCCGCCGCGAACGCTTCTGCCAGCGAATCGTACGCCTTCGTCCCGATCTTGGCAACGCCGAGTTTGACCGTGTGGTAGGTGAGACCGTCGCCAAAGTCATTCTTGGTTTCTTCAGACGGCAGATAGTCCTCGGCGCAGTACTCATCCGGAACCGCAGTGGCGCTGCTGGCCGTCACCTTCTCGGAGAACCAGCCGCCGGAGATCTCCGTTGTGTACTGGGAGTCAATCGAAAGCGAAGCGCCAATGCCCGGCGTATAAGAGCAGAGCGTCCCTCCGGTGATCTTAATTAACTCATTGCCGCCAAGGGTTTTCGTACTGCTTTTCACGGCATAAGTCTGGTTTTTCGACTCGGCAACAATCTTACCACCCTCAATGGTGATTGGAACTGTCGCCTCAATACCAGAAGCGGCATGCACATACCCGTCAAAACCTCCTTTAACCTGGCCTCCAGAAACCTTGACATAACCCGCACCAACCTTATCGGCTTTTACGATACGAATGGCAATATAACCACCATAGACACTTCCTCCTTGAATTTCCACCTTCGTGTGGCCATTGTTGGAGTAAATACCATATGATTCTCTGTTCAAACAACCCTCAATGCTTCCTGCCTTGAGAATAACCTCACCGCCGACGGTAAGATTGTCTTGATATGCCCCATTTATCTGGATGACTTTAACGGCGTTGCAAATCTTGCCACCGCCCCTACTGTCATCAATCTCCAAAATGCCACCGTTGTTGAGATTGAAAATAGAGGTGTTGCCATTTCCGTCAATCTCATATCCGTTCAAATCAAGAATACGCTTCGAGTTGAGCGGCGTTATGGGGCTTGTCTGCTCGACATCCGCCAGAAGCAGGATCGTATCGTCAGTCTGCGCAGCACCAAAGGCCGCCGCAAGAGTGGAGTAGTACTGTGTTGCCTCACCAGTGCGCTCGATTTTGGCTACGCCGCGGGATTCGACAGTGTAGGTGTGGGTTGCGGCATCCAATTCACTGAGCCTGTAATCATCGCCAAGATACCCCTTCGAGGTAGCAGACTCGTAGAACGCGGCAATCTTTTCGGCGGTCGCCGCCGTGAATGTGCCCGCGTAGATCTTGGGGTCGCCGAGAACATTGTCATTCTGGAAGACGGTGGTGCTGCTGCCTGTGGCAACGAACGTCCCGCCATGGATTGCGAGTGTCGCGTGCTCTTTGAGGCCGCCATCGCCGCTGTTGCCGTTCAGCACGACAGAAACGCCGGGAGAGGTGAATGTGCCGCCGAGAACGTCACAGCTCACGGCACCTGTCTCGCCCGCCACGTAGAGCGCGTAATAGTTGCCGGCGTTCGGCGTCTCTGAATGGCCCACAAGCCTTTGGCAGGACACGACGGTGAACGTTCCATCGTAGATCGACGCCGTGCCATTGACCACGCTCAGAGCGCCGTGTACGCCAGAGACTGCGCCATTGTAGAAATTCAACGTACCAGCCGAAGAGAACGTGTAGGCATAGCTGCTGCCGGTGCACTTGCTGCACGACGTTCCGTTGAACGTTCCGCCATATACGTTCGCCGTGCCGTAGTTATAGACGGCATACATACCGGCGTCGACGTTGCAGTCCCAAATATTCATGACGGCCGAAGCGTTTGCGCCGCGTATTGCCGTGCCGCCCGAATGACTGGTCGTCGTATAGTTGCCGCCGAAAACAACGTTGCTGGCCGTCTTCGTGCCGGAATCGAACGTGCCGGTGCCGACATTCAGCGTCCCATAGTTGTTCACGCAGCGGTTGACACCGGCGATGCCGCCCGTCTTACCCGCGCTCGTATCGACAAGCGTCAGCGTGCCGTAGTTCTCGATTGGCGCGTAGGCCCCGCTGAGCGTCGATGTAATCACGTGGCCGTTAAAATCGATTGTGACGTTGTATCCCTGAGGAAGCGTGATATAGGTGCTCCCCGTCGGCAGATCGACAAGAATCGTGATTGTAGTCGGCGTGCCGTCCGACGGAATGGCGGCAAGCAACGTGTCAAGCGAACCATACTCGGTCGAGCCAATCCGAGCGATGGCGACGGCGGCGGCGTAGGTCGTCGTCGTGCCGGAAGTGGTAGCGGAAAGGACGTAGCCGCTTGCCGCCGTGACGTTGCCGGAGTAGGTGAAGGAATCCGCATCGATCGTGAACGTCTTCGCCGTGGAGACGGTGATGTCCTCCGCGTTGTCCGTCAAGAGCTTCACGGTCTGGCCAGTCGTGGCCGCCTCGACCGCCGCCGCGAGAGTCGTGTAGCTGCGGATCGCCGTCGTGCCATCGACATCGAAGAGCGTCGCGACAGGGACAAGATAATCGTTGGAGAATCCCGCCGTGGACGTGAGCGTCAGTTGCACGTCGCTGTCAAGCGTGGATGCGGGATGCACGGGCAGCGTATTGTCTCCGCGCAGGCCGCCCGTAATCACACCAATCGTGTAAAGGGACTCGTCGATTTTGTTCTCGTTGACCGTCGTGACGCCGCTTACGGAACCCGTAAGCTCGCCATTGTTCTCGGCGTGAGCCGTGTATACGCCGACGAGACTGCCGATGCCCATCGTCTTAAGGTTGGCCGTGGCGTAGTCGGTATCGGCATTCGTGCCGACTGTGATGTCGCTCACGGAGACTTTCTCGGCCTTGTTGCTCTGATAGAGGGAACCGGCAACACCGCCGACCTTGCGCGTACCGACGATCTTCACGCCGCTCACGGAGCAGTTCTGGAACCGGAGGGAATTGCCCTCGCCTGCGAATCCGGCGATGCCGCCCACGTTGTCTCCCTCGTAACCGATGGCGAAGGTTTCACCGCCGACAACATCGCCTTTCTCGCCGAGGTACACACCGGTGATCGTACCGGTGCCGTCGCCGACGACCTGGCTGTTCTTCACGCAGAAGTAGCCGCCGCCGATGATGCCGCCGACCTTGTAGTTGCCCTCGATGGCAATCTTGCCCGTCACGGTCACGTTGTCGATCTGGACGTTGTTGATGCCGTCGCCGAAAACCGAGCCGACCGCCGCACGGCCCTTGACGTCCACATTTTCGACCGTCAGGTTCTTGACCGTCGGGCTGCCGTGGCCGTAGCCGATGAGGCCGACAGACGTCATCGTCGGCTTGTTGATCTTCAGGTTGGAAATCTTCTTTCCGTTGCCGTCGAACGTACCCGCGAAGTAGTAGGCGGGGTCGGCTTGTTCTTTGCCCTGGCTGGTGAGAATCTTGTTGCCCTGCTCGTCCACCCAAACGACGTACTTGCCCACCGGCGTCCACGGCTCGTTGTTGAGGTCCACGTCCGCGAGGAGCGTGACGACCGAACCGGCCGCCTTGCCCGCCTCAAGTGCTTCATGGAGGTCGAAATAGTGCATTGTCGAACCGTCCTTTTCGACCTTAGCAACAGGAATGCCGATTTGATACCCCGTTTCAGTCTTGACGACCACATAGTTCTCAGATGCCGTGACATTGCCGATGATGGCATAGCCGCCAGTTGTAATCGTGAGGGTCTTGTTGACGACGAGGTCAGAAACAAGCGTCACGTTGCCGATCAACTCAACCGTCCCCCCGGCTTCCGCAGCGTCGACGGCCTTCTGAAGATCGCAGTAGGACGCTTCACCGACTTTCGCGCATGGCATAAAGATACGCTCGCCGTCAACGTAGACATTGAACGTGTCGCCATTAGCAACGACTTCAGATTTGATTTCTGCATTGAACCACTCAGAAACAAGATTCTCACCCCACTTCGCGCCCACATGTTCGGAAGTTCCGAAGTTGGTCTTGGTGCAATTGTTGATCACCAGGTTGAACGTACCCTTATTGCCTTTGTCGACGGCAATTTCAACTACGGTCTTATTCTTCTTCGATATCGCCAACTGGCTATCGGAAATGTTAAGGGTCATGGTCGAGGAGAAACCGTCGCCATACATCTTGATGGCCCGGTCATAGCCGGCAAAAGTACACCCCGACACGTTGACCGTGCGGTTGTCGCACTTGCAAACCCAAAGGGCATAATGCTTGCCGTAGCTCTCAGGCACGGTGAATGCGCAGTTTACGAAGTCCGTATCCTGATGCATCACCGTAAATTCGCCAACCAGTTTGCAATCATTGTAGGTGATCTTATTCGCAGAAAAATAGTGGTAGAGCCAAGCATCGCTTGATGTGTCAAGGCGAGAAACCGTCAGACCATCAAAAACGAATTCTGTCGAAGGCCTGACATCAAATGCACTATTGAGATTGATGTCAAGCGTCTGGTTGCGCGCCGTTCCCTTAAAGGTGATCTTGGAGAACGAGCCGACGAGCGAAGTGATGGTGGAGAACTGAGCATCGTCAAGCAAGACAACCTCCACCTCGGTCATGCCGGCGGCTTTCGCTGCGGTAAGAGCCTCGGCGAGGGTCTTGTACTTCGTCTCGCCAATCTGCGCGGCGGGCGGTGCAATCGTGTACGTACCGTTCCCGTTGTCGGTCTGCGTGCTGCCATCGGCGAGGTAGCTTGAAACGTCCGTGGTAAACGTGCCGCCGCTGACCGTGACGGTGCCGGTCTTGTTGTTGTCGTTGATTGCTCCGCTGACGGTGCCACCCGAAACGGCAACAGAGCCTTTGGCGTTGTAGTTGTGGATACCGTTCGTCTCGCCAGAGATCGCGCCGCCCTCAATCGTGATCGACCCCGTGCCATAGTTGTAAACGCCGTCGGTCTTGCCAGTAATCGTGCCTTCCGTGACGGCAACTTTACCTGCTACTCTGTTGTAGACACCGCTCTGCGCCTGTCCAGCAATCGTCCCGTCCTCGATGGTGACAGTACCGGAGCCATTGTTATACACGCCGTATTTCGATCCGGTCATGGAGCCGCCAGTAATGTTGATCTTGCCCGTGCCATTGTTGTAAACCGCCGAGCAGTTTGCGCTCGTACCTGTATTCTCGATTGTACCGCCCGCAATGTTTACCGTACCTGCACCGTTGTTGAAAACGGCACCAGTACTCATCGTTCCGGAAATCGTGCCGTTGTTGATCGTCGTCGTACCGGTGTTGTTGTACACACCGTACCCACCGCTGATCGTTCCGCCGTTGATAACGACTTCACCCTTACCATAGTTTTTGACGCCAGCCATCGTCGAATATGTGGTACTTATCGTACCGCCGTCAACGACAATCTTGCCCGTGGAAGCGTTGTAGATTGCATCGGACTGCGTGCTGGCCACGGTCGAGCCTGTTTTCACGACAACCGTGCCGGTACCGCGATTGTAGATGCCTGTGGAACCGGAGAAAGTACCGGCGTTGACGGTGATGCCGTCAACGGTCAAGGAACCCGTCCCCGAATAGTCAATGCCATGGGTAAACCCCGTCAACGTGTTGTTCGCAAAAATACCTGCATTAAGCGTAATGTCCCTTGTGTTGGTACTAGCTATCATTATACCCTGAATCGTGCTGTCGGCAATCGAAGGGACGATATCTGCGGCAAGGAAAAGTCCAAATTCCTTCCCGTAAGAGGCATTTGAAACAGTTGTATTCGAAACCGTCAGGCTGCTGCCGCTGATACTCACCGCTCCAGCTGTGGACTCGACATAAACTGCGTATGCATGGTTGCTCTGGTTCTTGGCCTTCGCCGTCGCAGACAACGTACAGTTTTCCACCACAAGATTGCCGGACTTGCCATACACCGCGCAAACTTTGCCCTCTGGGCTAACAGTGGTACTATTCGGAACAGCACTTACAGCCGAAATCGAGACATTTTGAAGCGTTAAATCACTTTCGTAAGTAATTCCATAGATGGTGCCGCCAGCAGCCGTCGACGGCCCCGTACTTGTGACCGTGCCACCGACCACCGTCAGAGGAGCCGTATTCGTCAAAGACCCCTGACTGGCATCCATGTACTTAAGTACCAGCGTTTTGCCGCTAAGATCGAGCGTCAGGCTCTTGTCGACAACTACCGCCTTATTGACGGTGATGTCCGCCGTCAGCTGAATCGTGTCGCCGGCGGAGGCCGCCGTGATCGCGGCGGTCAGCTCGGCCAGCGTCGACACCGGCGTAGTGGCGCCCCACGCCGTGCCCGCGCACGTGAAGGCGAGCAGCAGGGCGGCGAGCTTCGCCGTCAATGAACTCATTGCATTCTTCATGGTCTTTTTCATTTGCTTCTTTTCCTTTGTTAAAGGGATTCGATTCTTAAAGGGTTTGCTTTCGGCGGTCGCGGGGCGACCGCCCTACCGGTTAAGGGTTGTCTCCTGCTTGTCCGAAGCCGATCGGCGTACGGTTTTCCTCTAGTTGAACTACTAAGAAATCCTTGGCCGTTGCCATTCCACCCAACTCGCCAGTGGCAACGAGGAAAGCGGGCAGGATGGCGGCTGTCCGAGCCGTCATTTTGCTGAATGTCTTCCTGATCGTCGTTTTCATTTGATCCTTCGGTGTTCGTTAGAGGGGTTTCTATGCAGCCTCGCATTTCCGTTTAGCGGCGATCTCACGCTGAATACGATGAATCGCATCCCAGTCCACCTGAATGTTCTTGGACTTGAGCGGGTGCTTGAGTCCCTCAGCCACCAAGTGGTCGAACCGCTCGGCGTCCCGACCGGTGAGGAACGGTGTAGGTGCTATCGGCAAAGCCATATCATGCCTCCTCCCTTGCGGTGACGAAGTTGGGATCGGTGCGGTCGATGCCGTCGTTGAAACCGTCATTGGCCGCGACTCCCGTAGATGCGTCATGCGGCGGAGCCGCAAGGGCCGAGAGGGACAACGCCAATGCTAAAATTAGCATATAGCATCCCCCCCCCCCCGGAAATTGCAAATTCACCACAGTTCGATGGAAACACCGAACAAGTGGCCTTTAGGGCCGTCCTATCTGTAGTTTTCTGCATCATTTCATGCGACCTTCAAGTCCCCAATCTGGGGTGCAATGTATAGTATACCAAAACTCCTTTGCCGTGTCACTCGTTTTTACGCAAGACTTCATCCGCTTTTGCGCAACTCAGTATTCATTCCGCACCGTAATCGCACCGCGCGCACCGAGATCGTTTCCGCTGTGGCCGCGACGGAGCGCGGCCCTCCCGTTGTGGCGGTCGCGGGGCGACCGCCCTACCGGTTAGGGGGATTTCTCGTTCCGCACCGTAATCGCACCACGCAAACCGGGGCCCACTTCATGCCGACTTCCTTATGAGTGACGGCCAGCCTCCCCCTGTACGGGTCTCCCTACACGGGGGGAGCGACTTACCTACACGGCAAATTCGATTTCCCTACACGGCGGGTTTGATCTCCCTACACGGCACAAAGGGTATGCCTTGGAGGTCACAGCGCGCCCGCCCTGCGGCCGCGACAAGCGCGGCACTCCCGAAACCTTCTCTGCGGCTCAGGGTTTCGCGTTTTGGGCGCGGTAGTCGCTCATCGTCATGCCGAATCGCTTGCGGAACAGGCAACTGAGGTTCGAGGTGGAATCGTAGCCGGAACGCTCCCCCACCTCCAACATCGGCAGTGAGGTCGTGGTAAGCAGACGGCAGACGCTCTCCAGCCGCACCGACTGGATCATCTCGAGCAGACTCTGCCCGGTCGCCTCGCGCAAGCGTTTTTCAAGCAACCTGCGCGACACGCCCACGTTCGCCACCACGTCCATCACG
>CAMKJU010000004.1 GCA_946413265.1 uncultured Lentisphaerota bacterium | reverse complement strand
GTGTATCAAATCCCGCGGCACCGCGCAAGGGGGTTTTTTAAAAAAAGTGAAAAAAATTTTGGGAGGCCCTCCAAGAGGGGGTTGAAGTGGTAGAATACGCCCGTTTGCCCGTGTCTGGGCAACTGAAAGGAACATGAAATGAAGAAGCTGATGATCACAATCGCAGCGGGCCTGGTGTCCGCAATGACGTTCGCCGCGCAGTGCGCAGGCACGACGCAAGAAGGCGCGCGCTGCAAGCGCGAGGCCGCGGAAGGCAGCAAGTACTGCATCGGACACGCCCACCAGGCGAAGCCGTCCGCGCAGTCGAAAGAAAAGGATGACGGACATTGCTGGTCCGTCACTGCCGCAGGCAAGCGCTGCAAGCTCAAGAAGGTTGGCGACACCGACTACTGCGCGCTGCACGCAGTCGACAAGAAGCCTGCCAAGCCCGTGGACCAGTGCTGCGCCATGACGTGGGAAGGCACTCGCTGCACGCGCAAGCCGGACGAAGGATTCCGCTACTGCACGCAGCACCGCAAACAGCCGGTCGCCGCCGCAAAGAAGGCCGCGCCGCAGCCCAAGAAGAAATAACGCCTGCGGCTACCGCAACGTCTCGGACCCGAGCGCGGTCGCCTGCTGCACGACAGTCGTCTTCTCGTAGCAGGCGAACGCGCCGTCCACGAGCTCCTTCTGCGGCTTGCGGCTGAAGAGATTGACGATCGGCACGATCACGAGCCCGCCGATCATGGCGAGCGCGCCCGTGTTGATCGGCGATTTCAGGAACGCCGGCATCGCGTCACGACAGAACACGCCCACGAGCGTGAACGCCGGTGCGAGGATGAAGCACGCCCAGCACGAGGCCGCCGTCACCTTTTTCGAGTAGAGCGCGTAGAGGAACGGCGCGAGGAATGCGCCCGCCATTGCGCCCCACGACACGCCCATCATCTGCGCGATGAAGGCAATGGGGCTCGTGCTCTTGTACTGCACGAGCGCAAGACCCGCCGATATGGCGATGAATACAACGATTAGCGAGCGGATGCAAAGAACCTGCTTCTTCTCGTCCATCTTCTTGACGATCGTCCCGTTGAGGAAGTCGATCGTGAAAGTGGAGGACGACGTGATGACGAGCGAGGAGAGCGTGCTCATCGAGGCGGAGAGGACGAGCACCACCACAAGCGCGATGAGCATCGACGGCAGCCCTTCCAGCATCTTCGGGATGATGGCGTCGAAGCCATCCGCCGGCACGCCCTTCGCCGTCACGTTCAGCACGCTGGAGAAAAGCCGGCCGAATCCGCCCAGATAGTAGCAGCCGCCCGCCACCACGAACGCGAAGAGCGTGGAGATGATGGTGCCCTTCTTGATGGATCCCTCGTTCTTGATCGCGTAGAACTTCTGCACCATCTGCGGAAGGCCCCACGTGCCGAGCGACGTGAGGATGACGACGAAGAGGAGGTTCAGCGGCTCGGGTCCGAGGAAGGACGTGAAGATACCCGGCGTGGGCGAGCCGCCCGGCAGGACCGACGGCCCCTCGATGCGCGCAAGGCCGTCGAGCGCGACGAGCAGTCCGCCCTTCGACTCGAGGACCGCCCAGATCACCACCACGAGACCCACGAGCATGATAATGCCCTGGATGAAGTCGTTGATGGCCGTAGCCATGTAGCCGCCCGCGATCACGTAGATTGCGGTGAGGACCGACATCAAAACGACGCACCAGGTGTAGTCGATGGAAAACGCCATCCCGAAGAGACGGGAAAGACCGTTGTAGAGCGACGCAGTGTAAGGAATGAGGAAGACGAAAATGATAGCGGCTGCCATGATCTTCAACGCGGGACTGCCGAACCGCTTGGCGAAGAAGTCAGGCATGGTGGCGGAGTCGAGGTGCTGAGTCATGATGCGCGTGCGGCGTCCCAGCACCGCCCAGGCAAGGAGCGAGCCGATGAGCGCGTTGCCGATGCCTACCCACGTGGCGGAAATGCCGTACCGCCAGCCGAACTGTCCGGCATAGCCCACGAACACGACGGCGGAGAAGTAGGACGTGCCGTAGGCGAACGCCGTGAGCCAGGGGCCGACCGACCGACCGCCCAACACGAACCCGTCCACGTTTCGCGCGTGCCGCCGGCAGGCGAAGCCGATCACCACCATGACCGCGAAAAACAGAAACAACAACGATGCCTTGATCAGCATGTCCATGACAACCCCGCCTTTTCCTTTCTTCTATCTACTAGCCACTAGCCACTAACCACTAGCCACGAATCGGGCTATAGCGCGGCACGAGCGTCTTCATGATGCACCATGCGATGAGGTACGCAACGGCGCAGAAGCAGAACACGATCATGTAGCCGGCGGGCTTGCCCGCATAGCCGAGGAAGGAAAACGCCTGACCCTGCGTCTCGGCGTAGGTGAAGAGCTTGCCCGCGCCCTTCTGGATGATGAACGAGCCGAGGCCGCCCGCCATCGCGCCCATGCCGGTGACGGAGGCGATCGTGGACTTCGGGAACATGTCGCCGACGGTCGAAAAGATGTTGGCGCTCCATGCCTGGTGTCCGGCGGCGGCAAGGCCGATCAGACAGGCCGGGAACCACACGGAGACGCCGGCGAGCGGCTGCGTCACGAGCGCCGCGAGCGGGAAGAACGCAAAGATCAGCATCGCCCTCATGCGGCACATGTACGGGTTGCCGCCGAAGAAACCCTTGTCGATGAAGATCGTCGGCAGTTTGCAGCCGTAGATCGATACCACCGTCACGATCAAGTAGAGCGTGAAGATTAGAGCCTGACCCATGCCCGTGACGGGGCCGTGGCCGAGCTCCTTGAAGTACGCCGGTGCCCAGAAGAGGTAGAACCACCACACGCCATCCGTGAAGAACTTGCCCACGATGAAGCTCCACGTCTGGCGGAAGGTGAAGCACTTGAAGAAGGAGATGGGCTTCTCGTCGGAAGCGGGCGAAGCGGCAAGAGTGCCGCTTCCCCGATCAGCGGATTCCTTTCGGGGAAGCGGCGCTCCCGCCGCTTCCGCCTTTTCATCCTGCTGCACGTACTCCAACTCGGCCTCGTTCACGAACTTGGACTTCTCGGGCTTGGTGTAGAGCCACTGCCAGAAGAACATCCAGATGAAGCCGGCGCCGCCGATGATGATGAACGCCATCTCCCAGCCGCACCATTTGGCGAGCGGCGGGATGGTGAGCGGAGCCGCGAGCGCGCCAACGGACGCACCGGAATTGAAAATCGACGTCGCGAACGCGCGGTCCTTCTTCGGGAAGTACTCCGCTGTCACCTTGATGGCAGCCGGGAAGTTGCCCGCCTCGCCGAGCGCGAGGATGGCTCGACACGCGAGGAACAGCCACACGGAGACACCCGCAATCGCGGCCGCCGTGGCGCTGCCCGCCTGCACGGCGCGGAGGGCTTCCACGGAGTTCACATCCTTCACGAACCAGCAGGTGGCGATGCCGCATGCGGCGTGGAGGCAGGCACCGACCGACCACACGAAGATGGCCCACAGATAGCCCTTCTTCGTGCCCATCCAGTCAATGAACTTGCCGGCGAAAAGACATGCAACGGCGTAGATGAGCGAGAACCATGCCGTAATCGTGCCGTAGTTGTCGTCCGTCCAGTGGAACTCCGGCTTGATGAAATCGGGGAAGGTGAGCGAGAGCACCTGTCGGTCGAGGTAGTTAACGGTGGTCGCCACGAACAGCATCGCGCAAATCACCCAACGGAATTTCGTCATTTTCATTTCGTCTCCTTTTTCTTTGAAGTAGCAGTCGGAACCGGCTTCTCCACGAAATCGCGGATGCGGTCGAGCGTTGTCGCGCTGAGGATATGCTCCATGAGGCAGGCGTCATTATCGGCCGTCTGCTCCGGCACGTTCAGCTTCATGAGAAAAGCCTTGAGCAGGGTGTGGCGGCCCAGCACGTTCGCCGCGAGCTTGCGTCCCTTAGCGGTGAGCTCGATGTCGCCGTATGGCTCCTGGTTCACGAGTTCGAGTTTCTTGAGCTCCGTGATCGCCTTCACCACGGACGGCATCTTCACGTGGAGGTCCAGCGCCACGTCGCGGACGCGCGCACGCCCCTTCTGGAGGATGAGGACGTGTATCTCCTCAAGGTAGTCTTCAAGCGATTTGGTCATTTGCAACCTCCTGGACAGCTTCCGCTTCGGGCGCAGGCGCAGTGGGCTCGGCATTAGGCACAGCAGCCGTCGCGCGCGTTGGATTGCGGCGTGCAAACTCCTTCGCGAACGCGCGGTACGCCTCCGCGCCGCGGCAGGACGGATCATAGAATACGACTGGCTGGCCGAAGCTCGGCGCCTCGCTCGTGCGGACGTTGCGCGGGATCATCGTCTCGAACACCTTCTCCCCGAAGTGCGTACGCACCTCCTCCACCACGTCGGCGGAGAGACGCGTGCGCGCGTCGAACATCGTCATGAGGATTCCATTGAGCTCAAGCGCCGGGTTTGCGCCGTTCGCCTTAAGGCGTTCGATGAGGTTCTGCATCACGCCTAGTCCCTCGAGGGCGTAGTACTCTGCCTGCATCGGCACGAGGATGCCGTCCGCCGCCGCAAGCGTGGACGTCATGAGGATGCCGAGTGAGGGAGGGCAGTCCAAAAGGATGTAGTCGAAAACATTTGCGTCGCGAATCGCCTGCAGCACGTTGCGCACCACTTGGAGGCGGTCGGGACGCTGCGCGAGGTCGATCTCCGAGCCGGAGAGATTCACCTCGGACGGAATCACGTTGAGGTTCTCATACGGCGTGGGCTGGATCATGTCCGCGATCTGCTGCGTGCCGATGAGGCACGGGTAGAGCGACACGCCCTCCTGCGGCTGGAGGCCGAGGCCGGTAGTGGCGTTCGCCTGCGGGTCAAGGTCGATCACGAGCACCGTGCGGCGCATCTTCGAAAGCGCGGCGGCGAGGTTGACGACGGTGGTCGTCTTGCCGACGCCGCCCTTCTGGTTCGCGATCGCGATCACGCGCGTGTTGATTTGCATGTATCTAGCCTCGTCTGACGAGTTTGAAAAAACGGTCCTGATAGCGGTCGAACACGCCGTGCCTCTGGAGAAGCGCGCCGAGGTCCTTCACGAGCGACGGGTTCGCCTGCGCCTGCTCGAAAGCCCGCTCCACCTCCTCGCGCACTGCGCGCGGAGTGGAGTCCTCCATTTCCTCGCGGCGGGCGCGCTCGAACTCGCGCACGTTGACGGGAGCGGAGACGTTGACGTGCAGCCAGAAAAAGTGGACGAGCGACACGTCCCACGGGTCGTCCACGCCCTTGATCACGGCGGCGAATGGATCCTCCGCGCGCTTCACCTCATCCACCACCCGGTCGCCCACGGCGGCGAGCGTATCCGTGACGATCTGCTCGCTGAACGACTCCTGCGACAGGCGGTAGCCGTACTGGAGAATGCGGATCGAATTCTGATTCTGCTTGAGGAACTCAAGGTACTGGCGCGCCTGCTCGCCGAATCCGGACATCTCCTCCTGCACGTACGCCTCGGGCGTGATGAGAAGCGGCTTGTGTGCCTCCAGACGTCCTTCCCGCACGCGCACCTTGCCGGGCACGTCGGGAAGCTCCGCTAGATGGTAGTAGTGGACGCGCGTCTCCCCGAACGTCTCGAGGGCACGCGACGGCGCGTGCACAATCTGCGTGTTGTGCACGGCGTACCAGAAGTCGAAGGCTTTCTTTTCAGATGGCATTTGCGATAGTGTACCAAACCCGCGCGCCGCGGTCAAACGTTATGGCGGAGAGTGAGGGATTCGAACCCCCGGACCCTTGCGGATCAACGGTTTTCAAGACCGCCGCGATCGACCACTCCGCCAACTCTCCGTGGAAAGACGTTTATTATACCATAATTATTCGCGCGTGCGCAGCTCTCCGTCAAGAAAGACGGCGCTGACGTCGAATGTCTTCGGATCGAGCACGGCGAGATCGGCGATGTAGCCCTTCTCTACCTTGCCGAGTTTCTTGCCGAGACCAAGGCCAATCGCCTGGTTCCACGACGTGACGCGGATGATGTCCTTTAGCGGCAGGCCAGTCACTTCGTGGATGTTCTTGAGGCCCTTGTTCATCCAGAGCGTGGAACCCGCGAGGTTGCCGCCCTCCACGAGACGCGCCTCGCCGCCCTTGAGCATGACCTTGAGGCCGCCCATCTCAAAGGCGTAGCCGTCCGGCAGGTGCGAGCAGCGCAACGAGTCGGTGATCATCTGGACGTGCGCGAGCGGACGCTTCGTGAAGACGAGGCGCAGCATGTCGTCGCAGAGGTGGATGCGGTCGCAGATAACCTCGGTGTCGAGGTCGTCGATGAGGAAACCCGCGCCGACCATGCCGATCTCGCGGTGGTGGAGCTTCGTCATCTGGTTGCAGAAGTGCGTCATGTGGCGGAGGCCGTTCTTGTAGGCGGGCATCAGCTGCGCGAGCGTGGCGCCGGTGTGTCCGCAGCTCGGCACGATGCCGTTCTTGATGCACGCGGCGGCGAACTCGGCGCCGCCTTTCATCTCGGGCGCGTACGAGACCTGCAGCACGGGCGCGATCTTCGCGATCTTCAGCACTTCCTTGATGTCTGGCTTCCGCACGAACGCGGGGTTCTGCGCGCCACAGCAGGACGGGTTGATGAACGGCCCTTCGAGGTGGAGACCCGGAGCCTTCGCGAACCGCTGGTTCTTCTGGTACGCGGCCAGGTGCTTCGCGGCGGCGACGAGCGTCTTGTTGGCGACCGTGAGCGTGGTCGGCAGGAACGTGGTGCAGCCTTCCGCGAGCTTCGCCTCGGCGATCTTCTCGATGGCTTCGGGACGGTCCTCGTCGCACACGTCGTAGCCGCATGCGCCATGCAGGTGCACGTCGATGAATCCGGGCACTACGTACTTGCCCTTCGCGTCCACGACCGTTCCAAACGGCCCTGCGACGGGTTCAGAGGTGACGGCCTTGATCCGGCCCCTCTCGATGACGACGTTCGCCTTCCTGAGGTCAACGCCGGGACTGATTACATGCGCGTTTTTGATTAGTGTCTTCATGGCAGGGAGTAGTTTATCACAATTCTGGCGTTTCTGTGCGCCGAAAATCTCCAATCGTCAATTCAGGGCTTTCTGCTCCACGATGTCCGCTACTCTTGCGGCGGCGTCCGGCGTGGCGGCCTTGTGCATGGCCAACGCCTTCTGCGCGAGCTCCTCGGGATTGAGAATCTTGTGGAGGATGTAGTTGGCGAGAGCACGCGGGGCGAGGTCCTTCTGTATGCCCTCGTCCGCGCCGCCGGCCTTCACGAACGACTGCGCATTGTAGTGCTGGTGGTTGCGCAACGCCGTGGGAAGCGGGATAAAAAACGCCGGCTTCCCGACCAACGCGAGCTCGAAACAGGTGGAGGCACCGGCGCGGGCAACCACAAGGTCCGCCGTCGCGAAGGCGCGTCCCATCTCGTGCTCGAAGGCGTTTACGCGCGCGGGGATGCCGGCCGCCTCGTACCGGGCCTTCACCTCGGCCTCGTCCGCCGCACCCGTCTGGTGGATGACCTGAAACATCTTCTTCAATCCCTTCCGCTCGATGTCGCGCCGCAGAAGCACGAGCGCCTGCGAGGCGATCTCGTTCACGCGGTGCGCCCCCTGGCTGCCGCCGGTCACGAACACGCAGAATTTGTCGGACGGCATGTCGTCGAAGCGCGGCTGCCCGGCGATCTCGCCGCGCACGGGCAGGCCCGTGACCACGGTCTCGCGTCCGCGGAAGAAATCAGCCGTCTCGGAAAATGTGAGCGCCACCACAGAGGCATACCGGGAGAGGTAGCTCACAGCCCTGCCCGGCACGGTGTTCGCCTCGTGCAGAATCACCGGCACGCGGCGGGCGGACGCAGCCAGGACGGGCGGGAGGCTCGCGTAGGAGCCCATCGCCAGCAAGGCATGCGGCTTGAAGCGCTTCATCTCGCGCCCGCATCTGAAACGGGAGTACAGCAAGGAGAAGAAGTACTTCGGGTGCAGCGGGCGCGCCCGCGTGGAGAACGTGGGACCATCCCATCCCGCCAAAACGGAACTCTCAATCGACCGACCCGACACCCATACGGACACCTCGTGTCCGCGGGACCTAAGCTCCTTTGCCACGGCGAGGCCGGGGAACGTATGGCCGCCGGTACCTCCGCACGCCACGACGAATCGCTTTGCCATCGCTGCCATCTCCTCCGTCATTTGCCCGTGCATGACACGTCGCGCTGCAACCTGGTGAGCGCGCCCCAGTGGAAGATCGGCAGGTCGCGCCAACGCGCGCGCAGGAGTCCCGCGAGCACGGGCTGCGTCAACGCCCAGTACTGGTGCAGGTCGTCGCGCGTGCCGAGCGACAGTTCGCGGTTGTACTCCTCGTTGAAATGCCTGTCCAGTTCTGCGACCTGCTGTTCGAGGAAACGCCTTACGCCATGGCGCAGGATTCTGAACAAGGCGAAGCCCACCAGACCCGACAAGGCGAGCACGCCAAGCGTCTGGAGACAGAAGAGGAATATGTTGCGCCATCCATGGGCCTCGCCCAGCGAGATGCCGCAGGCGTTCGCCACGAGAAGGCCCGCCGCCAGGAACAGCACCGTTCCGCCCGCGAACATCGCCCGTGCCGACCATTGCCGCCGCGCGACCGCGCGGCGGATGCGCAGGGCCACGCGAACGTGCATCTCCAGGCAGGCCAGGTCCTTGTTCACAGCCACCTTGATGTTGTCCGCACGGCGCGCATTAGCTGACTTGATTTCGTTTACTACCTCGTCGCGCAGCGCGTCGAAGTCGTGCAGGTCGATGGTCGAGCCCTCGGCGTGCGCACGCCCCGGAAGGTAGCAGTTGTATATCTTGGGGAGGTCCTTTATCGGCAGCGCGTGCGCAAGGTTCCAGCAGAGCGCGCCGTACGCGCGCGCGTAGTCGTACATGCTCGAGAAGCGGTCGCACTTGTTGAAGATCAGGCGCAGCTTGAAGAAGAAGCCGGTAAGCGGACCCTTCATCGCCTCTACGGCCTCGCCCGTCGTTCCCGGCTTGTCGGGGTCGAACATCATCAGCACGAGGTCGGTGATCTCGGCGAGGAACTTGATCACGCCGAAGAAATCGTACCCGCGCGAGATCGACTTCTCCGATGCGTCGATCATGCCGGGACTGTCCACGAGCACCACGTTCTTCAGAACATCGCGGTTCCGCACCTTCACGCGCACGCGCTGGACAAGTTCGGGGCCGAAGTCGTTCAGCTGCTTGAGCTCCTCCGGCAGCATCTCAAGCGCCGCAGGCCCCACGGCGTCGCGCTCATTCTCTCCATGGAGGATGAAGGTGAACGCATCGTCCGTCGGGGCGATGCCCACGTCCTGTACGGAATCGCCCTCAAGAAGATAGTTGATGAAACTGGACTTCCCAGACGAGTGGTTGCCTAGAAACAGCACGTACGGCAGACTGTTCGGCGACACCGTCGAGCGGCGGAACGTGTAGCAGAAACGGTCGGCTAGCGCGCGATGGCGCGCGTAAAGACGCTGGACGCCCTCGTCCGGCGAGGGCGCAGGAGGCGCGGGGTTTGTGGATGTTGTGTACATGGCGCATGTATTGTAGCAATTCCCCCCGCCTCCTGACAAGCCCATTCTTGCTTACCCGATCGCGATCTTGCGCGGCTGGGTCTCGGGCTTCTTCTGCACCGTGACGGTGAGGATTCCGTTCTCGAGCGTGGCGGCGAGCGTGGCGGCGTTCGCCATTTCAGGCAGGTCCAGCGACGCCGCGTAGTTCTCGCGCAGGAACTCCGTCTCGACCTCGCGGAAACCGGCGGGGTTCTGCCATGTGGCGTGCGTCTTCAACGTCAGGGTGCGGCCCTCGACGTGAAGGTCAACGTCCTTCTTGCCGATGCCGGGGATCGTGAACGTGAAGGTGTAGCACGCGGGCTGTTCGTCCAGCGACACGGCTGGCATTGCGAATCTTTCAGTGTTAGCGTTCATTTCAATTCTCCTTTCTCTTTCTGAGGTTAGCCGGCTATTGCGATCCGGTGTACGCCCTGGGTCTCGGCCTTGGGCAGTTCGATACGCAGGATGCCGTCGGTGAATTTGGCGTTCGCCTTTTCGGCGTTGACGCGGAACGGCAGCTCGATGCGGCGCGTCCAGGCGGGCGCGGTCTGGGCGGCTTCGCCCTTCTCTCCGTCAGCAACGGGTGCGGGCTTGTCAGCCACCACGACGGCCTGCGCCTCAAGGGTGAGGTCAACGTCCTTCGCCGTCTTCCCGGGCAGCTCCATGTCGATCAAAACGGCATTGTCGTCCAGGAACACGTTCACGGGCGGGAACCTTCCAGCCGCACGTGCGCGCATCGTCCGCGTGACGCGGTTGTTCGCGTCGAACAGCGCGTCCAGCAGTTTCCAAGGATTCATGTCTATCAGTGTATTCATGGTTTTGCTCCTTTCAAGCATTTTCAACGCCTTACATAGAGCAAAGGCCGTGCCAACCCTCTGGCACGGCCCATCCCGGCCCAAATTGTGCCATCGTGTCACATTCGGGTGTGCAAATGGCGCATACTGTCACGCCACAATCCTCAGTAGAAAATCTCACGCAGAGGCGCAGAGAGGCTGAGAGCGCAGAGAAAAACCTTCTTGCTTTCGCTATTGGGAGTTTCAGAGTTTTGGAGGATTGGAGAAGATGTGATCATTTGTAATATCTCCTAGACTCCGTGACTCCTAAACTCCCAGCAGCGAAAGCAATAACCCTGCCTCTGCGCTCTCTGCCTCTCTGCGCCTCTGCGTGAGACATCCCCCCACGAAACGCCCACGAGCTGCACACCCAAAAACAAGGATGGGACGCACGGCGAAAAATATGGTATAATTATCGCCGTCAGGAAGAAGGAGTGAAATGAGTCTTTCAGTCGGAATCGTCGGATTGCCCAATGTCGGCAAGTCCACTTTGTTCAACGCGCTCACGAAGCGTCAGCAGGCCGCGGCGGAGAACTACCCGTTCTGCACGATCGAGCCGAACTCGGCCATCGTGGAGGTGCAGGACCCGCGCCTCGAGGCACTCGCGGCAATCGCGCACCCGCAGCAGATCATCCGCGCCACAGTGGAGTTCACGGACATCGCCGGCCTCGTGAAAGGCGCATCGAAGGGCGAGGGACTCGGCAACAAGTTCCTCGCGAACATCCGCGAATGCGACGCGATCCTCCACGTTGTGCGCTGCTTCGAGAACGACGACATCATCCACGTACAAGAAGGCGGCAACAAATCCGCCCCAATCGATCCCGTAGGCGACGCGGAGGTGATCGAGACGGAGCTCATCCTCGCCGACATGGAACAGCTCCAGAAGCGGTGCGACAAGACGCGCAACGAGGCGAAGAGTGACCCGAAGAAGCGTCCCGAGTTCGACGCGATGACGGCGCTTCTCGCCCACCTTGCGGACGGCAAGCCGGTGCGCACGTTCCCGCGCGCCGAGGGCGACCCCATCCTGCCCGTTCTGCGCGACCTCCACTTCCTCACGGACAAGAAGACGATCTACTGCGCGAACGTGGCGGAGGATGACCTCGCCGACCCGTCCGCCAACCCGCACGTCACCGCGCTCAAGGCGTATGCGGACGCGCAGGGCTGCGAGATGGTGACCATCTGCGCGCAGATGGAGGCGGACCTCGCCGGGCTCTCCGACGCCGAGGCGAAGGAGTTCCTCTCCAGTTACGGTCTCACGGAAAGCTCGCTCGACCGCACGATCAAACTCGCCTACCACACGCTCGGCCTCGCAAGCTTCCTCACGGCGGGGCCGAAGGAAGTGCGCGCCTGGACGTTTCGCCGCGGCTGGAAGGCGCCGCAATGCGCGGGCGTGATCCATACGGACTTCGAGAAGGGCTTCATCCGCGCGCAGGTAATCGCGTTCGACGACTACGTGAAGCACAACGGCGAGGCGGGCGCGCGCGCCGCCGGCGCGCTGCGCCCCGAGGGCAAGGAATACGAGATGCAGGACGGCGACGTAGTCGAGTTCATGTTCAACAAATAGGGAGTCATTGCCATGTCAGGCGTCAATACAATGAAAGACCACCGCTCGCTGTTCCGTCAGCTACTGACGGGCATGTACGACGCGGTGCTGATCACAGATCCCAACGGACACTTGCTGGAGATCAACCCCCGCGCGAAGGAGTTCTTCCAGTACGAGACGGACGAGGTGATCGACCGTCCCGTGAGCCTGTTCATCCCGGGCGTCACGCCCGCGATCGTGCAGCGCATCCGCGCAGGACTCGACCAGGCCCGACACATGATGCTCGACGCGAACTGCCTACGCAAGGACCAGACCACGTTCGCCGCCGAGGTGACGGTGTCCGTGATCGACCTCCTGGACCCCGGCGACCTCGTGTTCACCATCCGCAACACCGAGCGCCGCCGCCGCCAGCTCGACCTCTTCCGCACGAAGGAGAACGCCGCCGACGTCTCGCAGGCCGCACTCTTCGCCTGCCTGCCCGACGGACGCTTCCGCTGGGTGAACCAGTCTTTCCTCGATACGTTCGGCTACGCCGAGGAGTCTGAAGTCACGAAGCTCTCCTTCGCGGACATCCTCGCGGACGATCCGTTACAGCCGCTCTTCGCGCAGGCATACGCCGGCGAACCCGGAGCGCTCTGTCTGCACGCCGAGGGCGACGACGGGTCCGAAGACGTGGAGGTGCGCCTCGCGCCCGACGTCCACGGCAAGAAGATTTTCGGCGTCGTCGGTTCTGTGATACGGGTGTAGCCATGCGACAGGCCCCTCGCTACGCATCGAACGTCGAAGTCCTCCTTGTCAACAAGGCGGACGCCGCGAAGCCGCTCCAGGACTTCCTCGCCACGCGCCTCGGCCTCTCGCGCCGCGCCGCCAAGGCGATCATCGACGGACGCAGCGTGTGGGTGAACCGCCGCTGCGTGTGGATTGCGCACCATGCCCTCAAGATCGGGGATTCGGTGGAGATTCCCCGCGCCGTCATTTCCGCCGCCAAGCGCCAAAAGGGCTCGAACGTGGCACAGAAGAGAAGCGGCGAGAGCGCCGCTTCCCCGACGGGCGCACCTCGGGGAAGCGACACTCTTGTCGCTTCCCGCGAACGCCGACATGTGCGCGTGCTCGTGGATACGGAGTTCTACGTGGTGGCGGACAAGCCCGCCGGCATCGTCTCATGCAGCGACCCGAACAGCGTGGAGACCATCCTCCGCACCCAGCTGCACGAGCCGACGCTCCAGGCGGTCCACCGTCTTGACCGCGATACGACCGGCTGCCTTCTCTTTGCAAAGAACTACCAGGCGTACCTCGCCGCCGTGGAGGTGTTCAAGACGCACCGCGTGGCGAAGACCTACTTCGCCATCGTAGCGGGACGCTTCGAGCACGCGCACTTCACGGTCGACGCGCCGCTCGACGGCGAGCGGGCGCTCTCGCACGTCTCGCGCGAGGCGGCGGGCCCCGATGCATCCTTCCTGCGCGTCCGCATCGAGACAGGCCGCACGAATCAGATTCGTCGTCATCTTTCAAGCATTCGCTATCCCGTGCTGGGCGACCGCACGTTCGGTCTCAAGAGCGCGCGTGATCCGCGTCTCATGGCCGTGCCGCGCCAGATGCTGCACGCCGCCTCGCTCACGCTTCCCGATCCGATGGTGAAAGGCGCGGAAATCAAGGCGCACTCCCCGCTCCCCGCCGACTTCCGCTCCACGCTAAAACTCTTCGGCATGGGCAAACGCTAGTTCTGCTTTAACCGCTCTTTGATGCGTTCGACCGTGCGCCTCACCTCGTGCGCGTTCGGCAATATCTCCAACGCGCGCTCGGCGTATGGTAGCGCCCCCTTCGGGTCCCCCCGCCGCAGATGGCACTGCGCAAGGTTGTTGAGAACGGCAGGGTCGTTGGGACGGCTCTTAAGGCAACGCTCCAGATACGTCTGCGCGCGCACGTACTGTCCCTGCACGAAGAAGTCCATGCCGATTGCGAAGTTGGCGGACGGATCGTCCGGCGAAACATCAAGGACGCTCAACGCGAACGGACGGGCAAGGGCGAAGTCCGCACGGCTGAGCCCGCGCCTCAACCCTTCACGCGCCGTCATGCGCTCCAGTTTCCGCTTGCTCGCCCACGCCATCGTGGCGCGGATGTTGTCGAGCGCGGCGTTCTTCCTGTCGAGCTCATCGGCAAGTTGCGTATCCTCCATCGCAAGCTCGCGCTCGCCCGCCTCGTCGTAGGCGTTCGCGCGATGGCGCGCGAGAATCGCCAGACGCCACTGGACGAACAGAAAAGCATTTCGCAGCGAACGATCTACAGTTTCATCGGGATTGCCCCATTCATATATTGAGAGGACGCGCCTCGCCAAGGCGCGTGCTGCTTCCGCGCCGCGCGTCGCCTCCTCTGGGGAAAGCCCTTCTGGACGCGCCACCAGACCCGAACACGCCGGCATCGGGCGCCCATGACGCTGCCACAGCTCAAATCCGATCTGCACGGCGTAGTCCTTCGCCTTGTCGGGACGCGTCCGCACCCACGTTCTCAGAACGTCCGGCGCACCGCTTTTGAGCAGCACCTTGTCCTCCGCGTTGGTGACGCCCCTCGTACGCAGGTAGATTTCACGCGAATCTTCGCTCCCGCCCATCATGGAAAGCGCAGTCAGATGGCCGCCCTTCTCTGCCGCCGCCAACTCAACGGCGGCGTCAAGTCCGCCGTCGGTGAAAAGGTATTTCACGTCGCGACACTCTTCGGCGGTTTCGCGCGCGGCGTCCGACACCACGCCGAGCATCGCACGCTCCAGACGCTGCGCGCGAAACGGAATCACGCATCCAAGAATCAAGACGGGCAAGAAAAGGAACACGGTGCGGACAACCCGCTGAACGCGGTTGAGGGAAGCGAACGCCTCCGCCGCCCCAGCCGACTCCGCCGCGTCCTGAAAGCGGAGCGTCGTGATGCGGCGGAAGTTGCGCAGATACAGCTCGATGGTGAACACGGAAAGCGCCCACAGCACCGCCAGCGAACAGAGAAAAACCGCTACGCACTTCAGCACGTCATCGCGCACGCACCCGTGTTCGCCCGCCCATGTCCAGAACCAGAGCTGGTTCGCACCCGTCAGCTGCGAGAATGCAATCAGACAGCAGACCAAGAACATCAAGCCGTCAAAGTACTCAAGGTGCTTCTCGTCGTCCGTCGCCCGCTTGATGAACCCAAGCTCGACCAGCACGGGACACACCGCCACCACTAAGAATATGAATATGCCAGCCGGAGAGCAGGCGTTCAAGAGCGCCTTCAAGTAGCGCAGAGGTAGTGCAAGCGCATAGTCGCTCCACGACTTCCAGCCGAACGCCACAAGGCCGTCTAGCTGTCCGAACGCATAGACCTCAAGCACCGTACCCACTATCACGCCGCCTAGGAACGACAGAGTGAGACGCCACGGTAACAGCGCGTTGGCGAGCGGGTTCTCCAGCTTCACAACGTCCATTTGACGCCCGAACAACCGCCAACGGAGGTATAGCAACGCAATCAGTCCGAAAAGAATCACCGCACCCACCGGCGTGTCGGCAGTAAGAAGTCCGATGATCGCGAACGCCGCAAACAGCGGCGGGCGCCGTCCAACCTTGAAATAAATGACAACGCAGATTGTGGTAAGAACCACAAGCAACGCCTGGAGCGCGGACGGCGAAAACCAGCCGAACGTTCTCCACACAGGATAGGAACAGCAGAAAATGGCCGAGCCCTGAAACAACACAATGCGCACCCACGCGCGCCACCACCACACCACATGCTCCCCGCGCCGGAGCGAGACGGGCACGAGCATTTCAAAAAGCAGGATGGTCAGGACGGCAAGGACGCCAAGCGACACGTGTCCCGCCATGCGGAGGACGGTCTCCGCAGTCTGTAGCCCGAGATTTCGGCAAAGAGGTGCAGCGATGTACTGCCACAACAGCGCTGTCGTGCCCGTGGGCGGACGCAACCCTGCCGCCACGGAAAGGTGTTCCGCCAGGTCAGGGGGTACGGAGTCAAACTGCCACACCCATGCAAGCACGGCAACAGCCGAGCCGAACAGCAGCACGTAGAGACGGTTACGGAAAGTCTGCCAGCCGCCCGTCACGCCGTCACGCTCCTTTTCTCTTGCGGCGCAGAGCCAGGAACGCAAATCCAATCAGCGTCAGCAGCCCGCTCGTTGGCTCCGGCACGGCGGTAAAATGGCTCGGAGTCCAAACAGCCATCTGCCCGGGATTGACATCGAACGTCTGGTGGATGTAGTCGCCAAGCGAGGAATACGATGCCGACGCACTCGTTGCGACCGTCGTCCAGTTGTCGCTGGAGTCAATGTTGCCAAGCTCCACGATGAAGCTGTACTCAGGCGTCCCGGCGGAATAGTCTCCCGACGGCGACTGGTTGCCCGTCGGAACGCCCGCGCCCCAGTAGCCACTCTCGTCGGTGAACGACACGCCATATTCCCCGCCGCCCACGTCAAGGCCATAGCCGGGAATGTAAAGATCGAGGAACACGTCTTGCCCGTCCTGAATGTCGCCCCCCGTCACGCGCACGCGCGCGGCGAACGCCGATCCCTCAGGCGCAGCGTAGTTGTCGAAAAACGAGTAAACGGACGTGGTCACGCCGTCCTTCTCCACCGTCGCGGAAGAATCGACCATCCAGTACAGAACATCGTCCCCGGCAGACACAACGCCCGCCGTCAGTACCAACAGCGCTAATGCCGTAATCTTTAACCCATCAAATCTCATTTCGCTCCTTCAAACTTTATCTTGAGCGCACCGCCCGACGTGCGGTTGTACCAGAAGCCGGTACCGGAAGGTATCGTACCGCCCTCGGTCCAGACCTGCTTAATGCGGCGACCGACCTTCGTAGGCACGTTGTGGCCCCATTTCCCTGATGTCGCATGCCGGAAATAAATCGTCTTCGTTCCCGCGATGTCCTGCGTCTCGATGCGGTCGCCCATCGCCGGCTCCGCCGCGTTGCCCTCGCCGTCCACGAAGACGAGGTCGTTGAGGTCGATGTCGTACATCGTCGGGTTCGCGACGAGCGTGAATCCTGGGGCTTCCACGGTCCCGCCGGCGAGATCGAACACGTAGTCCTGCCCCGTGTAGCGCCCCACGAGGTATATGTACGGGCCCGGCGCGCTGCGGACAAGCCAGAAGGCCCTGCCGGGCGCTAATCGGCTGGACTCCGCCGCCGCGACCGAAAGACCGCTCTTTGTCACGGTCACGAGCGGATTCCATTCGCCATTCTTCGTCTGCGACCGCGCCCAGACGTTGAAGTTGGAGTCTGCGGAGTTGTACGCGAGTATCAGGTCGTCGGCCACGATGCCGCTGTTGGGATTGACCACGTCGGACACGGAAACATCGACGGCCTCCTCCTTGCCGACTGTCATAGACTTCCACGGCGCCACGGTCACGGTGTTCGTCAGCGCGCTCGAAGCCCTTATCACGCCCACCGTCGCGATGGACGTCAGAACCGCCTCGCCACCGCCGTACATCGCCTCGCCGGTCGCAGGATTGTTCGTGGGCGTGAGGACGATGTTGAAGACGTAGAGGCCCGTCGGGTCGCCGGGCCCGAGAGGCACGCTCATCTCGTACTTGTCGCTCAGCTTTCCCTTTGTGAACTCGCTTTCTCCCTTCAGCTTCCTGTCAAGCCGAAACGCCACGTTGAGTCCCGTGTTGCGGAGCACCGAGACGTTGGGGAAGTACACGGCGAACGCATTTTCGTTCACGCGGTTTCCGCTCTGTCTGACGGCCGCGACGAGCTTCTTGTCCAGTTCCGTTCGTCCAATCATGTAGTTCTGCCAGAGCTTGAGGCCGTTTGCGCAGACGCTGTCGAGGATCTTGTAGCGATTGTTGTCCGTGTTGTCGGCGAAATACGCGGCGTCCTTGCCCGTCACCTCCATGAGCCACATCGGATCGCTGATGTTGATTGGCACCGCGAAGCCCTCCTTGCCGTCCATGTTGACGCGGTAGTCCCATTCTTCGATGGTGAACGTGCAGTTCGTCGTGAAGGTTTCGTGGTTCGGCGCCGACACGCGGAAATAGAGATTGTACACGCCCGGCCTGGTGAAGGACGGCACGGTCGCCTGCCATTCGCCGGACTCGTCGCGGAACTGGCACGTGAGCGGATTGAGATCGGGCTTCACAAGCCCTGTCACGTTCGTCGTCACCTGCGGCGTCTGCGGCACGGCGAGGTAGTTCAAATCCTCAGCCGAAATCGTCGCCGAGAGCGGCGCGGGCGTTATGGCTATCGTGAACGTACCGAAGGTGTCGTCATGGTTCGGCGCGGACGCCTTGAACTCGTACGTATGAGTACCGACGTCGGTGTAGCTGGCGGAGAACGCGTCGCCCCACTCGTCCCCGACACCGCGGAACTGGTAGGAAACGGGCTGGGAGTTGCGCACCCCGGTTTCCGTCTTGACGAGAGCGTCCGTGGACTGCGGTTCGCCAGTGTAGACGGTCGAAACGTCCGCGACCGACGCCGAAAAGACTGCGTTGGTAATCGTGTAGCGCGCACGGGCGTAGGCGAACTCGAAATTGTATTCGGTCGTCACGGTTTGCGTCATCGGCTCGTGGGTATCCGGGTCGATCACCTGCTCGCCGGTCTCGGGATTGACGACCGGCTCCGTGACGGTGTGTACGTAGGGTTCGGGATTCGAGAGCGCCAGAGTGTTCTGGATGATGCGGTACTGCCCAGAAGGAGACTGGCTGGTGACCGGCACCTGCTGTGCCGGATCATCCGTGATCGTCACGCAAGCCAGCTCACCGACGACGGACGGCCTACGCTCCCACGCGACCGTGTTCGTGTAGCCGGCGTATGTCACTTCATAGTCGAACGCCGGCGGTTCGTCGCCGTAGCAGCGCTTCTGCGGAATGGCGCGCGCAGTGATGAGAATGGTGTTCGTCGGGATGTGGGTGGTGATGTTCACCTCCTGGTAGCGCGCCGAATACACGTACTTGCCGTCCGGGAGCTTGAGGGCGAGACGGGTGAAGTAGTTCGTCGTCTCCGTCGAACTCAGCGGGAACTGCGTCAGCGTCTGGTCGCCGTGCGGATACTGGTCGGTCGTGCCGAGATTGATCGACTTCACGCTTCCCTTGGTTATCGCGTTGCCGGCCGTTATGTCGGAGAGGACGCCGGAGTAGAGCGCGAGCAGTTCGACCGACGCGGGGTCGTAGTTGGCCGGCGAGAGCATGAAGTCCGCCGTGACCACGTGGTTCGCCCACACGGCCTGGGGGTAGACGACGTATGCCGTCTCGGCCGTCCACAGCGGCATGATGCGCGGCGAAAGGTTGAACTTCGTGCCGGCCTTGTTGGCCAGGGCGAGGCGGAAATAATACTGTTTGTTGCGCTCCAGCCCGAGCGCGGCCGAAACCCTGAACCGCGTCGCGTGGACGATGTCGTCGCCGTTCTCGATGATATCATCCGTGACGTTGAGGAAATGGACTCCCTCGCCCGACGGCTCGGAGTTACCCTCAAGGTCGGCCCTGTTCTCGCTCCAGTAGCAGTAGAGCAGGGCGTCCGGATCGGTGTCGTAAACGTCGTAGAGGACGGTCGCGAAGTCCTTGGAAGTGTCTGGAGCCGATATCTCCGTCGCCTTGCTTTCCGTCCACGTGACGCCGTTGATGCGGATGGCCGGGGCCTCGAAGCTCGCGACTTCGTCGGAATACATGTAGGAGTTGGCGTCCTTTCGCGCGATGAGGCGCACCCAGTAGGTGTGGCCCTTCTCGGGCGGCGTGAATTTCAGCCAGCCGATGCCGATCGTGCTTTCGGCGCACTTGACCATTTCGCCGTTGCCGGCGAGGACGTCCTCTTCGCTCACCGTGCTGTAGAGGACGTAGATGTCGTTGAGCTGCGACTGTATGCCGGCCCAGTAGGCGCGGTAGTCGATTATCGCGTATCCGCGCTCGTCGGTATAGAGGCAGTCCGTCATGGAGATGCGCGGCTCTTCGGAGATGGGGTCGCGTCCGTGGGCTTCGTAGGAGATGAGCACCACGCCGTCGCCTCCGTCGCCGCCCTGCCAGAAAGCCGTAGGCTCGGTTTCACCGGTGTTCATGGAGCCGCCGCCGCCGCCCGCGCCGGTGTTGGGCACGCCGGAGGTGGCTGGCGTGCCGTTGCGAATGTCGGCCGCGTTGCCGGCGATGCCGGAGCCGCCCGCGCCGGGCTTGGTGAAGTTCTCGGTGCCGTCGGTCGCGACCGCCGAGCGGTAGATGTAGCCGCCGCCTCCGCCCGCGCCGTAGTAGAGCGTCTCGCCAGAAATGGCGCAGCCCACGCCCACGCCGCCAGAGCCGCCGGTCGACCACTGGTCAAATGTGGCACCGAGGCCGGCGCGCCCCGCGCCGCCGCCGCCGCCCGCCGCGACCTTGCCGACCGAGCCTCCGGTGAACGTGTCGTTGCCGCGTCCACCGACGTTGCCGAAGGGACGGAACTCCTCGGGAAGCCCCATCATGGCCTGGCTTCCGCCAAGGAACGCATACGTTCCGCCGCCGCCCGACGCGCCGTCCGCGCCCTTGGCGATCGACTCGTTGTTGATGTAGCTGCCGCCGGCGCCGCCGCCGTGCATGCGGATCAGCGGGTTCGCCTCGTCGCTCGCGAGCGCGAAATACGAGATTCCGCCGTTGCCGCTGCGCTCCGCGAGACTGGTCGCGGCCCTGCCGCCCTCGCCCACGTTGATGCGATAGACCGTGCTGGTCGCCACGGGGAAGGACTCGCTGTAGAAGAGGCCGCCGCCGCCGCCGCCGCCGCCGACCTTGTAGCCGCCCGCGCCGCCGCCGCCCACGACCATGATCTCCACGTTCGTCACGTAGTCCGGCGTCGTGAAGATCCAGGAACCCGCCCGGTAGCGGTGGACGAACTTGTCGCCCACGCGGAACAGCTCGCCGTCCACGTTCCCCAGCGTCATGTTGCCGTGGGTGCGGAACTGCCCGGCGTGCTCGTGGTTCTGGCGTTCCTGCCCGCCGACCACGTTCACTGCGCGGATGCTGAAGTTGTAGAGCATGTCCTGCTTGAGACCCGTCACGGGGATCGAGAAGTATCTCCCCGCCGCAAGGCCGCCCGCAAGCGTCGTCCAGGTCTCCGGACGCTGCTCACCGTCCACCCAGAGCTGGTATTCGATGCGGCACCTGTCCGCCCCCGCGCCGCAGTAGGTCACGGTGCCGGCGAACTGCACGTAGGCGTAGCTCACGTCGAGAATCGTCTCCGGCAGCCCCCTTCCGCGCTCCCACACGACGACCGGCACGAGCGAGTCCGTGCCGCGGCTCACCGTCCCCTTGGTGACGAACCGTTTGGCTGGAAGGTTCCAGTTGGCGGCCTGCAGCGAAGAATCGTATTCCGCCTTGATCCAGTCCGCCGAGCGGATGCCCTTGGAGTAACGCGCCTCATCGACAAGGCCGTTGAACGCGCCCGTCCCGTTCTGCTGGCCGACCACGCAGAGGTTGTCGTAGTCGGCCGTCTCGTCGTTCGCGATGTCGTATTTCAGCGGAAGCCCGTTGGCGACGGACTTCACTATCTCGCCGTCCAGATAGGCGTAGAAGAGGCCGTTCGTGCCGGGACCGAAGGGGCCGTTCCCGTCAAAGACGAAGGTCCAGTAATGCCAGTCCGTGCCGGTGTTCGAGAAGTTGAAGGTCTGTCCGTTGAATCCGCTCTTCGACTTCGACCCGGACCAGACGCGCAGCTGCTCGGTGCCGGTCTCCTGGTACTGCACGCCCCAACCGCGGTCCGCGTCCTCGCTCTTGCGGCTGACGAGATAGGCCCACTTCGGCGGCTGTTCCAGCAGCTTGTACCAGCCGGAGAAGGTAAAGACGTTGCCGACGCCGGTGCGGAGGATGTCGTCGTGGTCGAAGGCGATGATGCGGCCGTAGGACGCCGCGGAGCCGGGCGACTGCGCCACGCGCCGGGCGTAGCCGATGCGCCCGTTGTTGTCCGCCGTCGAGAGCGCGTGCGTCTCGGTCTCGAAGTCGTTGACGGTCGAGTCCTTGAGGTTGACGACGCCGTCCTTCGTCTCGTTCATGTGCCACACGCCCACGTATTTCTCGAACACGTTGCCCGGATCGGGCGGCGTCTCGAGAAGCGGGCTGCGGTAGCACATCGTGAACGTCGTGCCGTTGTTCATCTCGGGGAGACGCACCCAGAACATCGACATGCCGTTCTTGTTCCACGTGTCGATCTCGTGCGGGATGATGTGCCCTTTCTCGTCCACGAAGGCGATGTCCGCCCCGTCGTAGTGGTAGAAGTCGTCGTAGGAGAAGCCGTTGTCGTCCTTGGCGCGAACCTCCACCAGCACGGGGAAGTTCGTGAGCGTCTCCGTGCCCGTGTAGCCCGTGACGGTGAACGGGAGGTAGCGCTCGAAGTCGTTCACCACCCAGACGGCGTTCGTGCCGTCGTCGAAGAAGTGCGTGTAGGGCGAGCCGACCGTCTCCCCCTCGTCGCCAAGCGTGGTGAACGTGCCTGAAAGTACGGACGTCTCCTCGTCGCCGTCGCCGACGGCCATGAACTTGTACCGGTAGGCAGTCCCCATCTCAAGGCCCGAAACAGTCTCGCTGAAGGAACTGCCGAGGACGAGGTTCTGCGCAAGCGTCGTCCAGGCGTCCGGCTCCGCCTCGCCATCCGGCCAGACCTTGCAGAGGATGCTGCACCTTGTCGAGTCGCCCATCAGCGAGACCTGTCCGCCCGCGACGGCGTAGCCGTACGAAAGACGCTCGAAGCCCGCGACGCCGGAGGCGTCCGACCACGCGACCGTCAGACCGGCCAGCGTCGTGAACGAGCCGGTGACGGTGTCCGTCGGGTCGTCCACGTCGTTTACCGCGCGGAGCGCGTAGCGGTAGGTCGTGCCCGGCGCAAGCCCCGGCACGGCGACCTCGAACGCGGCGGCTTCGGCAAGCCCGCCCGCAAGCGTCGTCCAGTCCGCAGGCTCCGAATCGCCGTCCGCCCAGAGCCTGTACTGGATGTCGCACGACTCGGCGTCTTCGCCGACGGACAGAACCGTTCCGGCGAACGTGACGGTCTTGTGCGTAAAGGTTTTCAGTCCCGGCGTCTCGCCGTCTGCGCCGTTCCATTCAACCGTGAACACGCTTGGAGGGGCGAGCGTGACGAAACTCGCGTTGTTGACCGTGTCGTAGTCCGCCTTCACCCAGTCCGCGCTTACAACGCCGGGCCGGAGGCGCACCTCGTCCATGTTGCCGTTGAAACGGCGGCCCTTGCCGCTATTGGCCCCACTGCCGGGCGTATCCACCGTTGATCCGCCGATGCCGATGTTGGCGTTGTCCTGCAAAGCGGCCTTCGGCAAGGTCACGGTCTCGACGAATGAGCCGTTCAAGTAGATGTTGGCCACGGGAGAGTTGCCGTTGGTCGCGTATCTCCAATGAATATCGACCTTCGTCCACGTGTTCTGCGTGAAGAGAGCGGCGTAGTTGCTTCCGCTCACGGTACCGTCGTAATTGCCGGAATACGGCTTTTCGTCCGCCGCATAAATTTCCAGTTGCGGACTCGTATGAAGGCGCATTCCCCATCCGCCAGGCTTGTTGTATTCGCCCTTGCGGCGGTCGATGAGGAATCCGTAGGTGACATCGGAATTCTGCGGATTCATCCAGAACGACGCCGAGAAATCAGTGCCGAGCGAATCGGCGACGGCCTTTTGCGGGATTCCGTTCGTCGCATCGACGACGATGCCCCAGTCGTGGTTCTTGTCACCCGCGATTCGCCGGGCCGCGCCCACGGCGCCTGCGGAAACCGTGCCGACGGAACTTCCCGTCGCCATAATCGTGCCGGTCATGCAGTTGGGCGACGAGTCATAGACGGGCTTGGGTTTGACGCCGCTCTCGCTAAGGTGCCAGACGCCGACGTAGTCACCCCAGGGGTTGTCGTTTTTGACCATGGTGTCGAGCGCGGCCAGTTCGTCGGTCAGGCGGTAGCATACGTAGAACTTCGTGCCCTGCGCCATGCCGGGCAGCTTGACCCACACGAGCGAGGTGCCGCCCGTGTCCCAGGTGTCGATCTCCGACGCGAGCCGCGTGCCGTCCGCCGCGAAGAACGCCAGGTCGCCGCCCTTGGTGGAGCGCATGTCGGAATACTTGAAATCCCCAAGGTTTTCGCTGATGCGCACGAGCACGGGGAAATTGACAAGCGTCTCGCTGCCGGTGTAGCCGCTCACCTGCAGCTTGATCGAATGGGCGAAATCGGCCATCGTCAGCGAATCGGCGGCATTGGCGCTGAACGACGCAAGACCGATCGCCGCAGCCAGAATCAGGGAAAGCTTTTTCGTGTTCATCTTCATTCCTCCTTTCCCTTATTCGGCCCGCTTCACCTTGAAGAACCGGCGCGCCGGGGACTTCACGGTGCCGATCGCGATCTCGCCACCGGCCTCGCCCTCAACGACCTCCGAGAAGTAGTCCGTCTTGAGGTCGTTCGGCGTCTTCCCGGAAACGATGGTGTAGTCGAGGTACGGCACCGTGCCATCCACGGCGAGCCACACCTCGCCATCCGACACTTCGATGGCCGTGATCTGCGGGGGCATGAGGTTTGGCGGCACGGCGGAAAGGTTGGTGGCGCGGACGGCGGATGCGCTGGAGCGCGTCCCTCCCGGGGTGGCCGCAGCGAGGCGGGGACGGGCTGAGGCGGCGTCGGTGATGGTGACGCCGTCGGCGACGATTCCCCAGCGGTTCACGCGCAAGGGCTTGCCGTTCCGCGTGCCGGTGGGCACGCCGACGAGGTTGCGCGTATCGACAAGGCACACGGCCCATTCGCCGCCCTTGAGCGCCTCGTATTCCGCAGCGGGAATCTGGAATATGGAATCGCGGCACTTGCCGTCCTGGGCAAGCGCACCTGCGAGCACCACGCAGTCGTTGGATGAAACGGGCGTACCATCCGCGTTGAATCCGGAGAAGGTTGTCCCTGTAGGCGACCACACGAGCGCGTAGCACTCGCCGTCCCGCACGATTGATCCGTCGGAATAGCGGTCTGGACCGGGCGTTGAGAACCTGGCCAACTTGTCCTGCACGCTTCCGAAGGCGCACACAGACCACGTCACAACCGCCGCAACGGCCATAATTTTGGCAGTTTTAGGCATAATCTTATATTCTCCTTTCTTATCCGAGATAGTTTCCCGGCAAAGAAAACCCTTTTAGTGTACCATAATTTCCCAATTTGTAAACTATTCGATCAGTAAAATCAGGGGCGGTATCGCGTTGGACAACGCTCGCATGACTATTTTCCCTCTTGTGCCAGATAAGAGAATATGGCATAATAGACGCACGCAACGAATAAGTCTTACCTGAAGGAAAATGATGAAAAATACACTTCTCGCCTCTGCGGCGCTTTTGTGCGTGGTGTTCTCCACCGCCGCCGGCGAACGCGGAATCTTCGGACTCTACGGCGACACACCCGACGCCAAGCACGCCTGGGCCGTGCATGATTTCAACCGACCCTATCCTAAACAGGTCGAGACGCCTCCCGGCAAGCCACCGTCCGACGCGATCGTCCTCTTCGACGGCACGCAGAAAAGCATCGACGAGAACTGGTGCGACAGAAAAGGCAACCCCACGAAATGGCGCGTAAAGGACGGCCTGTTCGTCTGTACGCCTGGTTCCGGCCTCGCCTGCACGCGGCGCGCGTTCGGCGACGCACAGTTCCACGTCGAATGGCTCAGTCCCGTCGCGGACGCGAAACGGCACGGACAGCTCGGCGGCAACTCGGGCGTGATCCCGATGGGCCGGTACGAAATCCAGATCCTCAACTCCTACGACCCCGACCCCTCCGCAGACGTCGAGCGCAACTACCCCGACGGCATCGCGGCCTCGGTCTACGCGCAGAACCCGCCGCTCGTCAACGCGAGCCGCCCCGCCGGCGTGTGGCAGACGTACGACATCATCTTCCACCAGCCCATCTGGAAGGACGGCAAGGTCCTCCACCCCGGCACCGTCACGGTGTTCCACAACGGCGTGCTCGTGCAGGACGCCTGGGAGCTCGAGGGCATGGGCACGCACCGCATCCGCCGTCCGCTCGTGCAGCACGCGCCGAAACTCCCGTGGATGCTCCAGGACCACGGCGACCCCGTCCCCTTCCGCAACATCTGGATCCGCGAAATCCCCTCGCGCTGGGACAACACCACGCACTCCGAGATGTCCGCGAAGGAAGAGGACGTACGCGCCCTCCGTGAGAAGACCGCCGCCGCGCTCTTCGCCAAGATCGACCTGAAAGTTCCCGACGCCAAGAACGTCAACGGCATCCTCGAAGTGCTCTCCTACTCGAAGAAGCCCGAATACCTGAAGGCCGCACAATCGCTCTGCGCCGGCTACGACGCCTGGCTGAAGACACTTCCGCCGGACAAACTCGCGGCAAACAAAAGGTACATCGATGGCACGCTGAAGGGATTCAACGTCCTGATCCGCAACAAAGTCATCGGCGCCAACGACTATCCGCTCCGCGCCACCCTCGAAAAATTCTCCAAACAAAAATGAGCCCACCACTACATAGAGCCAGTTGCAAAACCTTTCTTGCTTTCGCTACTGGGAGTTTAGGAGATTGGGAGTCTTGGAGAAAACCTTTAAAAAATCTCTACAACTCCAAGACTCCGAAACTCCAAATAGCGAAAGCAACTAACATGCATGTAGATATTCTACAGGATCTACATGTTTTACATGTTCTACATGGACATTAAAATCTTCTACACGAACTTTAAAATCACCCCTAAGGAACAACCAATGAAAACAACACGTCGATCGTTTCTCGCATCCGCCACGGCCGCCGCCGGACTCGTCCCGCTCGCCGGCTTCCCGGCGGTCGTCTCGCGCCGCAGCCCCAACTCCCTGCTCTCGCACGCCTGCGTCGGTACGGGCAACATGGCGCTTGGCGACCTCAACGGACTCCGTAGCCACCCTCACATCCACATCACCGCGCTCTGCGACGTGGACGCGAACTACCTCGCCCGCGCCAAGAAGCTCTGCCCGGACGCGCGCGTCTACCGCAACGCGCACGAGATGTTCGAGAAGGAAGGCACGCGCATCGACTCGACCAACGTCTCCACGCCCGACCACTCGCACGCCGGGTACGTCCTCGACGCGCTCGCGCGCGGACTCAACGTCTACGGACAAAAACCCCTCTGCCACGACCTCGCCGACTGCCGCAAGATCGAGAAGCTCGCCGCCGAGAAGAAGGCCGTAACGCAGCTGGGCACGCAGATCGCCGCATGGCCGTGCGACCGCCAGACCGTCGCGTTCCTGAAGAGCGGACTCATCGGCGAGCTGAAGCACGTCTGGATATTCTCGAACCGCGGCGGACACACCACGGCCGCCCACAAGTGGCCGCTCGCCGAAGCGCCCGTGCCAGAAACGCTCAACTGGAAATCGTGGCTCGACGGCGCGCCGTTCCGTCCGTACGTGCCGAAAGTCTACCATCCCGGTAAATGGCGCTTCTGGCGCGACTTCGGCACGTCGTGGCTCGGCGACCTCGGCCTCCACCTGCTCAGCCCCGTCTGGATCGGACTCGGCCTCGGCACGGCCGGCCCCACGTCCGTCACCGCCGAAGTGCCCGTGGAGCCGGAGCCGCTGCGCACGCAGTTCTGGCCGCGCATGTCGCACATCACGTGGGAGATGCCCGGCTGCGCGGCGTCCGGCGGCAAGCCGTTCCCGATCGAGTGGTGCGACGGCAACCTCGCGGATCCGAAGATCGCGGCGAAGACGCCTGCGAACTACCTGCCGCGTCCGGAGTTCAAGGAGCTGTTCGCGAAAAGCTCCATCGGCAAGCAACCCCTGCAAGGACGCGTGGTCGAAGGCACGGAAGGCTGGCTCCTCTCGGTCCACTACGACAAGCCCCCGGCCATCGTGCTCAAGAACGGCGGCGCGGCGCCCGCGCTGCCAAAGGTGGGCAAGGTGCCCTCACACTGGCACGAATACATCAACGCTTGCCTGAATGGCGGCACGACCACCAGCTCATTCTCCTGGGCCGGACGCCTCTCGGAGATGGTGCTGATCGGCAACGCCGCGATGTCGAAACCCGGCGTAAAGCTCGCCCTACAGCTTGGTCTTCACTCAAAAACAACTTGAACACACTATCGAGTATTGTTCACAAATCTTCATTGTCAACATTGTTCACAAATCACAAATATCAATAGCTCTGCGCCAGCCTTCGACGCCGTCAAGTCCGCATATCGCAAGCATCCACATCTTCCCATCGGGACGATACGATTCACCGGGCGCTAGGACGAGTTTTTCCTCCGGTGAGAACCTCGCGTCCGGGTGCTGGCTGCGCCCACCGTCCATGATGTGGTACTGGAAGAGCGTGGCGAGCGGCGCGAACGACATGCCGCCGTAGTAGGCCCCGTCCGACTTTCTGAACCACGCATCGCGCATCGGGGCCTTCCAGAGGTTCGGCACGCGCTTGATCTTCATCGACGTCTTGTCCGCGAAGTACGGCGCGTACTCCCTGAAATAGAATGCCTCCACATCGATCGGCACGCCGCCAATGTTCTTCGCCTCCACAAGCTCGCAGAGGAAAAACGGCCTGTCCGGATACAGTGTGATCGCATGCTTCAGCAAGAACTTCCCTCCGTTCGCGCAATCGCCCACGGACGTAACGATCAACGTCCCCGTGCCGTTTACAAACGGCTTCCACCCCGCGTCCCACCCCGCGCCTCTCACGCGCGTCGCGTCGTGCCACATCAACTTGCCGCCAACGCGGTCATTCAGCATCCCCGTATAGCTGCCGAGTTCGCTCCCCTTGAGCGAGACGCTGTCGAACATGTACCTGCCGCCGATCTTGCCGCGCAGGACAAGCCCCGCGCCGTTGGAGAGTTCGTAGGCGTCGCCGTCACGGCGGAGCACGACCCTTGCAGATCCCGTGGTGGGGAAACGTGCAAGAAACTCGCTTGCCGTAATACCATCCTTCTTCTTCGGCGCTGGCCGTTCGGCAGGCATCGCGATCGTCGCGCCGGACGCGACCTCCTTGTGGAGGCGCGCGAACATGCCGGTGATCTCGGGATACGCCTCGCCTTGAAGGTTGATGAGTCCGTAGTTGGAATCCTCCGGGAAGGCGTCGCTGATGCCTTCGGCTGGCTCGTCCACCCACATGAAGTAGTCGTATCCGACGAAGAACGGAAGCGACAGCATCGTCCGCGCAAAAAGCTCCGTCGCCCGTGTGCGCTCGCCCTGCGTGCGGAAGCGCTGTCCCGCGCCGCCCGTGCAGGGGAGCCCAGAATCGAGCGCGGGGAAGCTCCACTCCGTGACGAGCATCGGCTTCTTGACGTAGCCGTACTGGCGCGTGAACGCATCCGCCACGCGCTCGGCATTCGCGGAACGGTTCATCGTCACGACATTCCGGTCGATGTCCGCCCACGGATAGACGTTGAACGTCACGAGGTCGCAGTACTTGCCGGAAACCTCCCACACAACGGGATGAGCGCCGCCGAGTCCGGCGAAGCGCGCGCCCATCACGATATGGTTCGGGTCGTGACGGCGGATCGCCTCGCTCGACACGCGAAAATAGATGTCCGCCGCGAGCTTCAGGAACGCAAGCTTGTCGTCGACTGACGGTGCGCCCTTCACGCCGCGTTCCGCGAGGAACTTCTTCTGGGCGATCTTCGCGCTGTGCGTGTCGGGAAGTTTCGCAACTGCATCGAAAAGACCGGTATCGCGGCGTCCGCGTCCCCACCACGCGAGTTCGTTGTCGATGAAGTAACCGAAGAGCCACGGGTCGTCGCGGTGCGGGGCGCACCCGGTGCGCGCCTTCCAGTCCGCCCACGCCGCGAACTGCGGATGGAACACGTTTGGGAACGCGGAGCAGGGACGGTGTTCGTTGGGGCAGATGTAGAGGTCGGGACGCTCCGGGTTCCAGCACAACCCGTCGCCGATGGAGAGAAACACGGTGTGGACGAGTCCCCTGTGCTTGAGCGCGGGATCGCATCCTGCGCCGAGGAGGTTGAAGCCCCACTTCTTCAGGCGGGCGAGCGTATCCTCCTCCCAGTCAACCTTGTTCGGGAACTTCCGCTTGTTCACCTCATGGTGGACGCTGCGCTTCGTGCGCTGGCTGTAGTGCCCCTGGTACTTCACGTGGTCGACGCCGAGCAGCACCATGCCCCTTCCAAGCGGATCGATCACGCGCCAGCGTCCGTCCTTCTCCACCACGCGGAAGAATCCCGTCGCCTTGTCTTTGACGTCAGCGAGGAAGCTGTCGCTCGTGTATGCGGGAATCTCGCGCTTCTCCTTCACGAAAGAAGCATGCATGAACATCGGGTTGATGAACGCGCCGCGGAACAAGCCGGTTGAATGAAATGCCGGCCGGCCGCACACGACCGCCTTACGGTAGGGCGAGGCGTCCCGCCGAGCCGCCACTGGAAGCTCGTATGCGCACGAGAACAACGTTTCCCCTGCGGAGTTCTTGATCGCGCCGAAAATCACATGCGCCGTGCGATCGAGCCGAAGGGACATGTCGTACGTCTCGCCGTACTTCCATGTGCCTTTGTGTACGCGCCGCAGACACTTGAGCTTGTCAATACCCTGAGAGAGCCACACGCCGTCACGCATTTCGCACAGCTCAAACGTATGGCGCTCGGGGCCATCCTCCGGCGGCGAGCGCACGAGCGCGACGTGCCAGAAGTTCCGGTCGTCATCGTGGATCGCGACGCCAAGCGTCGCCCATCCGTTCGTGCCCGCGCCCTCGGGACGCACATCCGCCTCGACGCTGACATCCTCCGCGAGCGGACGGTCCGCCAACGCGAACGGCGAAGTGCCGTCTGTCCGCAGCACACGGGATTCCGCGTCGTATGTCCATGAAAGCGGATTGGCATTCCATCCCGCCACGGCAGCGGGAAGGACTGCAAACGCAAGCCCGACTACGAACGGGCCAAGAGCGGGGTAGCGCATCGTCTTACTCCAACGGTGCGCAGTTGACGCCCTGCGCGATAAGGCGCTTCCTGTGCGTCTCCATACGGGCGCGGAAATTTGCGAAGTCAGGTTTGCTGTCACCAGTCCACACCGCCTCCGCGAGGGCGCACGAACGCGGCCACATCTTCCAGTCGAGGTCGTACTCGTTCCAGGTATATTCGGACCAGTTGTTGCCCTGTCCGCCGAGGATGTGTCCGCGAAGCTCCGGCGGGATGGACGCCACCTGCTCGAACTTCGGTTTGCATTTCGCGGCGCATTCGCCGCCGGTCACGGACATCTCACGCGGCGCGGGGATTATCGCCAGTCGCGCGGAATCCGCCGTTATCGCAACGTCCGCCGCAATGACGGGATTCATGGAAGCCTCCGCCATAAGGACGGTGCAGGCTGATATGGCCAATCTCAATGACTTCATTTTGTTCCTTTCGTTTTTAAAAGAGGACGATTACACCCACATGAAGGTGTATGCGACACGGCGTTTATTTTACCAAATTTTCCCGCCGCGTGCGAACGCAAACCATCCCAAATACTCAGGGGATGAACGAATACCCGACGCCGTGGACGGTGCGGATGAGGGATGTGTCGCCGCCGATGCGTTCCAGCTTGCGGCGCAGATTCACGAGATGCTGGTCCAGCGTCCGCGTGGTCCCGTAGTAGTTCGTGCCCCAGACGAGGTTCAGCAATGTATCGCGCGTCATGACCTCGCCCTTGTGCGCAGAGAGAACCTTCATGAGCTTCATCTCGAGTTCCGTCACGGCAACGGATCCGCCAGGGCCTTCCAGCACATAGCGCTTCACGCTCGCACGCACGCCGCAAAAAGGAAAATCCGATTCGGACGCTGTCTCGGCACGTACCGCGCCGGATGGCCCTTCGGCACGGCGAATCGCCGCCGCCACGCGCGCCAGGAGCTCGCGCACGCCGAACGGCTTGGTGACGTAGTCGTCCGCACCCAGTTCGAGACCGATGACCTTGTCGATCTCCTCCCCCTTCGCGGAAAGCATCAGCACTGCCACCCGACTTCCCGCCGCGCGGATTTCGCGGCAGACGTCGTAGCCGCTCTTGCCGGGCATCATAACGTCGAGCATGACGAGATCAAACGGTTCCGACGCGCCTCTCCACGCCGCAATCGCCGCCTCGCCGTCCGCCGCGGTCTCGACAGCATACCCCTCGCCCGAGAGAAGGTCCGCCAGTGTCTCGCGGATGTTCGCGTCGTCTTCCGCCACAAGGATCCGTTTCATTTCGTGTCACCTCCAAAGGACAACCTGAACTCCGCGCCGTCGCCCTCGCGCGCCGTGCAGACGAGGTGTCCGTCCATGCCCTCCGCGAGCCGCCGCGCGATGGAGAGCCCCAGTCCGCTGCCGGACGATTTTGCGGCGAGCGAATCGTCGCATCTGTAGAACCGCTCGAACACGCGCTCCCGGTCGCGCTTCGGAATACCAGGCCCCCGGTCGGCCACGACGACGGTCCCATCCGCCGCGACCCTGACATCAAGCTGCTTGCCGTCCGCCGCATACTTCACCGCGTTGTCGATCAGGTTCACGACAATCTGGCTCACGGCGTCGCCGTCCACGCGCCGCACGACAGGCGTCGCGGCAATCTCGACGGCCAGTGCCATCCCCGCCGCCTCCACGCGCGAACGCTGGGATTCCGCCGCGCCGCGCACAAGATCGCAAAGATCGACGTCGGACAGGTCGTACTTGCGGCGGTTCTGCTCAAGCCGGCCGAAGTCCAGGACATTGTCCACAAGCCGCGCCAGCCGCCCCGACTCCTTCGTGATCACGTCCAGATAACGCGCGCGCGCCGCCTCGTCCTTCGCGCGGCCTTCGGACAGCATCTCCGCGCAGAGGCGGATGGACGTCAACGGCGTCTTGAGCTCGTGCGAGACGTTCGACACGAACGACGTCTTGCGCTCCGAGTCGCGGCGTGCCCGCCGCGCGTCCACGACGAGCATCAGCGCCCCCGCCGCGAAGAGGATGAACAGCACCGCTCCGGCCGTCACCATGAAGGACAGCCGGCCGAGGTCTGCGGCGGACGAATCGAGCGGAGACGTTCGCCAGAGCGCAAGCGTACGATGCGGCAACACGGACGAAAGAGCCAGAACTGCATCAGGAGACTTCTTCTCCGGCGTTGCGTCCGTCTTGAAGAGCGAACCGCCGGCACCGTCCCGCAGCTCGAGGATGTACCCGTCGCCCGCCGCCTCTGCAAGGACCGACGAGAACTCCGCGAGAAACGCTACGGTCTCCAGCTCCGCGCCGACGACGCTTCCGTCCGCCGCCTTTCGCCAGCCGACGAACGAGAGTCTGTCGCCCTCGAACCACGACCGCCAGGTGAAATCCCTCGACGCGCCCTTGAAGCCTTCTTCGAAGAGTGTCACGTAACGCGCGAGGAAACGACGCTCCTCCTGTGTCGCGCCGCGTTCCTGGGGGAAAGTGACGCCACGGCCCGCAACCCATCGAAAGGCGTTACGTACGTACGGCTCGCGGCGCGAGATTTCCGCGAGCGCGTCGGACGCAGGGCGCGCGCAGACGGACGCGACCGCCGTCTCGGCCGCGTGCTTGGCGCGTTCCACGCTCGCGGCCAGGCCTGCGGAAACGCGGCTTTCGACAAGCGCGGCGTCCTTCGCGGCCGCACGTTCGGCCAGCAGTTCCAGCCGTCCCGCGATCATCCCTGCCGCCACCCACGCGAACACGAGCGACGGAATGGCGAGCAGGGCAATGGCGACGGGCAGGTTGGAGCGGCGCTTCATCGTTTCATTTCAGCTTCTGCTGGTTGAAGAGCTGGAAGCTCGACGTCTTCATCTTCTTGCGCGCCCCGCTGTCGTACGAGCCGCGACTCATCTTCATTGAATTCGACATCTGCATTTCGGCGTCGGCCTGGAGCTTCGCGTCCTCGCCAATCGCCCCCTGCACCTGTATCGAGTTTGCATGATTCATCATGATCAGCTCGCGGGCCGCCGCGTAGTCGCCGCGATCGGCGCGCCGCAGGGCCTCCTCCGTGCGCATCGCGTTTTCGTTGAGCGCACGCTCGCGGACAACGCCCTTGTTCACGCTCGCGGCGACGGCTGCGCTGTCCACGGAGTAGCTGACCGTACCGACGGCCGTCACGGTCCTGGAGGACTCGTCCTTCGGATCGATGTACGAGATCTCCGCCTTCGCGATCGCGCGGGCGGAACCGGCCGGGGCGGGCGCGGCGTCGCACTTCACGATCACGTATTTTTCCTGTCCGCCGTAAAGCTGGTTGAGGTCGATCGTGACAACGCCGTCCATGATGCGCCCGTCGCGTCCGATGAGCGCGACGGGGACGAAGCCGTCGCAGAACCGGACCTTGAGCGCGACCTTCGTGGCGGCGACGGAGAGCACGTCGCCGAGCTCGCGCGCGAACACGCGCGGCAGGTCGTTGGAGTTCTCCACGAAATAGCTGTTGCCGTCCGACTTCTGCGAAAGGCGCGTCATGAGATCTTCATTGTAGTCCACGCCCAGGCCGATCGTCGAGACGGCGATGCCGTCTTTCATCAGAAGCGCGCCGTAGCGCCCGAGCTCGTCGGGCGAGGACGGGCCGACGTTGGCCTGTCCGTCGGAAAGAAGGAGGACGCGGCTGATCTCGCATTTCCCCTTGAACTTCCGGAGTTCCGTCGCGCCAGCCGAGACACCGTCGAAGAGCGCGGTGCAGCCCCGGGGCTCGATCGAGCTGATGCGGGCGATGAGCGCCTCCTTCTCAGTGACATGCTGCGCGGGAATGATGACCTCGCTTTTGTTGTCGTAGGCCACAACGGACACGATGTCCTTCGCGTCGAGCCGGCGAATCGCCTCGCACGCCGCCTCGCGCGCCTTGACGATCTTGTCGCCATGCATCGAGCCCGAGCGGTCGAGCACGATTGCGAGGTTCACGGATGGACGGTTTGCCGCCACGACCCTGTCCGCCGCGAGCGTCACCTTCACGTAGGCGTCGCCCGCCTTGTCCGCGAGCCGCACCGCGTAATCCGGCTCCACCCGGCAGGAGACGTCCGCCTTTGCCGTTCCGAAAGCCGCAAGCGCAAGCGCAGCGGCAACTGTTTTGATCGTTTCTGTCTTCATGTCATGTCCTTTCCTTTTTCCGCCGCCGGCCCTATTGCCCGCGACGGCGGACATTAAACCACATCTCGCGGCGAAGGTTGTCATGGCAAGGCAAAGAGATTGCAAAGATTTTGCAAAGTATTATACCCGCGCCTCCGCACCGCCGTCAAGCGCGGCGTGGCGCGCGCGGAACTCGCGCATGGAAATGCCGTAAGTCTTGCGAAAGATATGGCTTAAGTTCGAAGTCTGCTTGTAGCCGGAACGCTCCGTCACCTCTGATATCGGCAGCGTTGTCGTGGCAAGCAGACGGCAGACGCTCTCCAGCCGCACCGCCTGGATCATCTCGAGCAGACTCTGCCCGGTCGCCTCGCGCATGCGTTTTTCAAGCAACCTGCGCGACACGCCCACGTTCGCCACCACGTCCATCACGCCGATGCCCTTGCAGGCGTTCTGGGCAATGTACTCACGCGCCCGCGCCACGATGTACCCATGTTCGCCGTTGGACGTCGAGCCGCGTTCGACCAGCCGATACGACGACAGGACCACGCTCCGCTGCGCGCGGGGCAGGTTCGGGTTGTCGATCAGCGCCATCAGCAGTTTCACGGCGTCCCGGGCACCCTTCGCGTAATCCGGTATCAAGCTTGAAATGGCCGGACGCGTCTGCTCGCAGAATCCGTGTGAATTGTTGGAGCCGAGCACCTCGATGTCGTTCGGCACCCTCTTTCCCAGCTTTTTGCACACGTCGATGAAGTTGGCGGCCTCGCGGTCGTCGTTCGTCAGGACGGCGCAGGGAAGCGGAAGCGAATCGACCCACGCTTCCGCCCTGTTGTCGCCGGTCTCCCAGAAGTCCTCGTTCGCCGCCACGACGCCCGACACGAATTTCGAGAATGTGTAACTGGTTCCAAGGCACTCCTCGATCCGCCGCCGAAAGGCTTCGCAGCGGATGTCGCCTGCGATGCTCTCGGTCGCCACCTGGCTGCGGAGGAACGCAAAGTTGCGGTGCCCGTGCTTGATGAAGAAATCGGCGGTCTTCCTGCCAAACCCCTCGTTGTCCAGCACCAGCTCCCCTCCGTTCCCCAGCAGGTTCATGTATTCTTCGGAAAGCGGATAGTAGGTGCAGACCACAAGCGGCGGGTGGTCCGGCATGAGACGCAGGAATTCCACAATCACCTCGCGGCGCAAGCCGCAGAAGATCATGCCGTCCAGGTCGTTCGCGGCAAACGACTTGATGTTCTCCGGCAACGTGCCGCCGCTGGCCTGGAAAAGGAGCGGCTTGCCGAGGCATTCCGACTGGACGCAGTGTATCACGCCGCACATGACATCGCGGCTTGGCTTCAAGACCGCGTTGATCACAACGCCGATCCGCCTCCCCGGGATTCCCTTGCCGACTTCTTTTTCCATCCTACCTCCGGTACCCGATGACCTCACGGCCTACTGCCTGCGTTCCCACCTCTTCGGCTCCTGCGGCTGGAGGAAGATGTCCTTGACCGTCGTCAGACGGTAGTCGTCGCCCTTCTGAATCTTCTCGAGCGCGGCGAGGAACTCGGGACTCGGCGTCACGCCGCCGACGCCGCAGTCGATCTCCGCCGTGCGGCCGTTCGCCCACGTCACGTCGAGCGACACCTTCACGCCGCCGGGATGCGCGGCCGCCAGTTCCTTGAGCGCCGCAGCGCGGGCGAGGAGGTTCGGGTCTTCGTAGCGCACCGAGACGTGGAGCCCCGTCGAGAACTTGCGGATGCCCTCCGCGAGCGGGTACGCCTCGCGGACGATGAACTGGATTTCCGGCGTCTCCTCCTTCGTGTCGCGGTCCTGGCGGTGCGAGAGCTCGCCGCACACGAGGACGGGCTGGTCCACCTGTCCCGGCAGCCACTCCTTCATCGTGGCGAACGTCTTCGCGAAGGCGAGCGCCTCCTGGTCCACGTCGCCGCCGTCGTCAATGAGCAGGATCGCCCACGGCTGCGGCGGCTCCATCACCGGCTGGCCGTCCGCGTCCTTCACCACGCGCCCGCGGTCCATCTTGGGCTTGGGTTTGCCCATGCGCACGGTGCAGGCCTTGAGCATCCCCGCGAGGCGCACGGCCACGCGGAGCGGACGGTCCGCGCCGATCTCTTCCATCATCGGTATCTCCGGCGGCTCGGACGGCTTGAACGTGGAGAGCGACGGCAGCACGCGCCGGTACACGCCGAGGGGATGTCCCGTCATGTAGATGCCCATGAGGTCGCGTTCGTCCTTGTAGCGCTGGGCCATCGGCCACGTCTTCGGACAGTCCGCGAGGTCCTTGTCGCTCGAGTCGTCGTCTCCGGCGATCGCGCCGAAGAAGTCAAGCTGTCCCTTCGCGCGTTCCTTCGCGAGCTTGGACGAGCGCTGGATGCAGAAGTCGATGTTGTTGAAGTAGCGCTCGCGATGCATGCCGGGGTTCGCCGCGATGAGCGAGTCGAACGCGCCGCACCGCACGAGACATTCCAGCACGCGCTTGTTCACCACGTTCGCGGCGGCGAGGCGCGAGCAGAAATCCATGAGTCCCTTGTACGGACCGTTCTTCTCGCGCTCCTCCACGATCGCGTCCGCCGCCGCCGCGCCTACGCCCTTCACGCCGGCCATGCCGTAGATGATCGCCTGCTCGCCCTTGACGGGCGAGAAGCGCGCGTAGGCGAGGTTGACGTCCGGCGGTTTCACCTCGAGCCCCATCGCGGCAGCCTCGGCGACGAAGCCGGGGAGCTTGTCGAAGTTGCCGATTTCTGACGAGATTTGCGCGCACATGAACTCGGCCGGGTAGTGCGCCTTCAGGTAGCCGGTCTGGTACGCGACCCAGGCGTAGCACACGGCATGGGACTTGTTGAACGCGTAGCTCGCAAACGCCTTCCAGTCGTCCCAGATCTTGTCGATGAGCTTGCGCGCCTCCTTCTCGTCCTTCCACTTGTCGATGCGGAACTTCTCGTTCGCGAGGCACCCTTCCACGAACTTGACCTTCAGCTCCTCCATCACGGCGAGCTGCTTCTTGCCCATCGCCTTGCGGAGCTTGTCCGACTCGCCGCGCGTGAAGCCGCCGAGGAGACGCGAGAGCAACATCACCTGTTCCTGGTACACCGTCACGCCGTACGTGTCCTTCAGGTACGTCTCCATGAGCGGATGGTCGTAGGCGATCGGCTCGCGCCCCTGCTTGCGGGCGATGAACGTGGGGATGTAGGCGAGCGGGCCCGGACGGTACAGCGCGTTCATGGCCACGAGGTCCTCGAGCCGGTTCGGCTGAAGTTCCATCAGGTACTTCTTCATGCCGTCCGATTCGAACTGGAACAGGCCCGTCGTCTCGCCGCGTCCGAAGAGTGCGTACGTCTCCGCGTCGTCGTCGGGGATCTTGTCCGTGTCGATGTCGATTCCCCGGAACTGCTTGATGAGCGACACGCACTCCTTCTCGACCGTGAGCGTCTTGAGGCCGAGGAAGTCCATCTTGAGAAGGCCCACCGGCTCCACGAAGTGTCCGTCGTACTGCGTGGTGAGGAGCGACTCGTTTTCCGTGGGCATCACGGGAAGCGTGTCGATCAGCGGATCGCGCGAGATGATCACGCCGCAGGCGTGTACGCCCGGCTGGCGGATGGAGCCCTCCAGACGCGCGGCGCGTTCCATCAGCGCGTGGACCGTCGGGTCGGGCGAGTTGAACGCGGCGACAAGCTCGGGCGAGTAGTCCTTGTTCGGCTGGCCGTTCTTGTCGGTGGCGCTCATCGCGCCCTTGAAGGTGATCTTCGGCGTGTCCGGCACGAGGCCGGCGAGCTTGTTCGTGTCCGCGAGCGGATACTCCATCACGCGCCCGACGTCCTTGATCGCGCTCTTCGCGGCCATCTGGCCGAACGTGACGATGTGCGCCACGTGGTCCTGCCCGTACTTCTGCGTGACGTACTCGAGCACCTTGCCGCGTCCCGCGTCGTCGAAGTCGACGTCGATATCCGGCATGGAGATGCGGTCGGGGTTGAGGAAGCGTTCGAACAGGAGGTCGAACTTGAGCGGATCGACGTTCGTGATGCCGAGCGCGTAGGCGACGGCCGCACCGGCGGCGGAACCGCGTCCCGGCCCCACCCACACGCCCATGTCGCGCGCGGCCTTGATGTAGTCGTGCACGATGAGGAAGTAGCCGGGGAAGCCCATCTTGCGGATGGTATCCAGCTCAAACTGGACGCGCTCTTTTTTCTCGTCCGTCAACTCGTCGCCCGGCCAGCGACGCTTCGCGCCCTCCCACACGAGGTGGTCGAGGTAGTCGGCCTCGAACTGGATGCGCTTCTGCGCGGGGTCCTCGAACGCGTCGTACTTCGCGTCCTCCTCGCTGCCGAACTCCGCCGGGATGGGGAACTTCGGCATGATGGGCTTCGAGTCGAGCTCGTACGACTCCACCTTCTCCGCGATTTCCAGCGTGTGCGCGAGGAACTCGGGGTTTTCGGGGAAGAGCGCGGACATCTCGTCCGCCGTCTTGAACCACTCCTGCCCCGTGTAGATGAGGCGGTCCTCCTCGGAGAGCTTCTTCTGCGTGGAAAGGCAGAGCAGCACGTCGTGCGAGTCGTCGTCGGCCGCGTCGAGGAAGTGGACGTCATTCGTGGCGACGACCTTGATGTCGAGCTTCTTCCCCAGCTCGAGCATGCCCTTCACGATCGCGGTCTGGCGCGCGTAGAGGCGGCGGTGGTCGTCGATCGCCGAGCCGGGGATGTTCGTCTTCGTGGAGTTGTGGAGCATCACCTCCAAGTAGTAGTCGTCCCCGAAGAGGTCCTTGTACCACTTCGCGACGCGCTCCGCCTCGTCCATGCGGTCCGCGTCGATGGCGCGCGACACCTCGCCCGCGATGCAGGCGGAGGAACAGATCAGGCCCTCATGGTACTTTTCGAGCAGGTTGTGGTCGATGCGGGCGTTGTAGTAAAAGCCGTGGATGTGGGCCTCGGAGATGAGGCGCACGAGGTTGTGGTAACCGGTGAGGTTCTTCGCGAGGAGGATCAGGTGATGGCGGCGTTCGTTCTTGTCGCGCGTCGTGTAGTCGCCCGACGAGGTGACGTACGCCTCGCAGCCGAGGATGGGCTTGATGGGCGGCAAGTCGCCATAGCCCTTCTTCGAGCGGCACTCGTCGTAGAACGCCTTCAGGGCGAAGAGGTTGCCGTGGTCCGTGACCGCCAGCGCGGGCATGCCCCACTCGCGCGCGCGCCGCACGAGCGGCTTGATGCCGCACTGCCCGTCCAAAAGGGAATAAGTGGTATGGACGTGAAGATGTACAAACTCTGCTCCTTCGTTCTGCATGGCACACAGTATACCATATCTTGCCGTATCCGTGGCGGACGACCCATCCCTTAGAATTGCCCTCCTGGCGGAATGATGCCGGACTCGGTGATGAAGCCGGTTACTAGCGAACCAGGCGTCACGTCGAACGCAGGGTTGAGTGCCCGTGAGCCCAACGGGGCCAGACGCTGTCCGCCCAGACAAGTCATCTCTTCCTCCGCGCGGCATTCGATGGGAATGGCACTGCCGTCGGCCGCATTGGGGTCGAACGTCGAGATGGGCGCCGCCACATAGAACGGTATCCCGAAATGGCGGGCAAGGATGGCCTTGTCCAGCGTGCCGATCTTGTTCGCGAAATCGCCGTTGGCGGCAATGCGGTCCGCGCCCGTAATGACGAGCCCCACGCCATCCCTCATATAGTTGGCCGAGGCTGAATCGGGGATGATGGCATATTCGATGCCTTCCTGCAAAAGTTCCCACGCTGTCAGCTGCATTCCCTGCAGACGCGGACGCGTCTCGGAAACGTAGACGAAGAACCGGCGTCCCTCCGCATGTGCCACGCGCATCGGCGCAAGGGCCGTGCCCCAGTCGCCCGTCGCGAGCGCGCCCGCGTTGCAGTGCGTCATGACCTTCATCCCGTCGGCAATCAGCGATGCACCATGGCGGCCTATGGCCAGACACTTTTCAACGATCTCCTCCGCATATGCATCAGCCGCGCGGAGAACGTCGTCGCCTGCCGCAAATGCGTCGACAATTCGGTCTACGGCGTAGAACAGGTCGTAGGCAGTCGGCCGTGCGGCCTTCACGCACAGGGCCGCCGCCTTCGGTTCCTCGCCCGCGCGTATAGCCAGTGCCATCGCGTATGCGGCCGTGATGCCGATGGCCGGCGCGCCGCGTACGGTCATGTCGCGGATCATCTCGACGGCACGCCGCCAGTCCGCCGTCTCGACAATCTCCAGAGACAGCGGCAGCTTCCGCTGGTCGATCAGTTTAAGCCGTCCGTCCTCAAACCATACGGCGCGGATGTCCTGCACGCCACTTGCGACTTTCACTTTCATGAAACCTCCTTTGTTCTCAGATTTTGTTCCCGTCATCAACGTGTGCGGAAAAGACCGAGGCGCAGGACGGGGAAGATGGATTCCACGAGCGTGTCGTCGAGGTCGAAGAGCGCGACGCCCGCAAACCCCGCCTGGCGCGTGAGGTTGATTTGCTCGACCACCTGCGCGGCGGAAAGCTTCGATTCGTTCGCCGTCACGCCGATGCCGCCGATGATGCGGCGCGCACGGGACTTCACGCTTCCCTGCTGGGCGACAAGCGATGCGTAGCGCGCGCGCTTTTCCACGTAGTTCATCGGTACCGCGTAGTCTATGAGGTCCGCGTCGATCCACGCCGGCCAGTCCTGTCCCACGGACGCCACGCACGACGGATGGGACGCCAGTACGGCGGCTGTGAGCCACGCCCCGGGACGAGCCGTGTGAAGGCGCTTGCGCACCGATTCCACGAATGTTGTCACGTAACGCGCGGCGTTCGCCGGCTTGGGCGCGTCCTCGTACCAGCGCACGAAGTCAAGATGCACGCCCGCCACGGGATAGGCGCGCGCAAGTTCGTCAATTGACTTGATCATCCGCCAGCGGAGGTCGGGATTCGACGGGTTCAGGTACTCCGTAAGCGCGCCTTGTCGGTTTTTGAGCCGCCAGCCCTTTTTCTGGAAAGCAAGGAGATAAGCGGAGTCCGCACGTGTCGCGTTGAAGCAGATCACCCACGCGTGTACGCGCACGCCCGTGCCGCGCGCGGCCTTCAGACAGGCCTCCAGCTGGTCGCCGTAGCGCGAATATTCCTTCGAGCGCGGCAACACGCTGGAGGCGTAGTGCGCAAAGCCTGCCCCCGATACATTCACAAAGAGATCTGTGACGCCATTCGCGCGCAGCACGCGGAACGTGCGCGGCCAGTCGCCGGGGTAAAGCCCCAGCCCCGTATGCTCCCACACGGCGTGTATCTCGCCCGCGCGCGGACGCTGCGCCCGCCCGAGCGTGGACGCCGCAGCGAGCATGACCTTCTGTTTCCGCTCCCACGCCGAACGATTCCACGCACCCGGCACGTTCGCCCCCACCTGGTTCAACAGGTAACGCGCCTTCACGCTCTCCGCGTCGCGCACCTTCAGCGCGGGCTTTGCACCGACAATGGACACCACCTGCGGCGCGGCGGAATACAGCGGACGCACCACCCCGCCGCGTCCGCGAAAACGCGCAAGCGCGGCAATCTGGGTCGGCGTGGGCTTCGTACACGTGACGAGAAAGGCGAGGTCGCGTCCCTTGAGCGCAGCGTCGAGCGCGCCGTCCGACACAAGATCGGCCTTCACGCCGTTCTGCGTGAGAATCCGCAGCGTGCCATCCGCGAGCGATGCCGCATACGTGCGCTCAGACGCCGGCACGGCCGCAACGGCCTGCACCACCGCAATGCGCGAACGCGGTTGCGGCCGTGGCGCCGCACCGCAAACGCTGGAACACAATGCTCCTAGAACCACCAATACAAATGCAGTCCATTTACATTTGTAATTTGTGAACACTTGTGGCAATTGTGATTTGTGAACAGTCATAAGGTCTTCTTATTGCTTTCGCTGTTGGGAGTTTAGGAGATTGGGAGACTTGGAGAAGTTCTCAAAAAGGCTCAATAACTCCAAGGTTCCAAAACTCCAAATAGCGACAGCAATGAACGTGCGTTAATGACAGAGAGTTTCGTAATTACCTCATTCTCCTTAACTCCGAGACTCCTAATCTCCCAGCAGCGAAAGCAATCATCAATTTTCCTCATCATTGCCCCCCCCCACCAAGGTGCCGCCGCGTTCAATCAAATCGGGGCGGCGGCGCGACGTGAGGTCGATCGCCTGCCGTTTGCGCCACGCCTCCGCCTTGCCATGGTCGCCGTCCACCAGCACGTCCGGCACGGCGAGACCGCGGTAAACCGGCGGGCGCGTGTACTGGGGCGACTCCAAGAGGCCGTCCTCGCCGAACGACTCGCGCGCCGTGGCGGCCGCGCCGCCACCGAGCACGCCCGGGAGAAGCCGCACAACGGAATCGACCATCGCGGCCACGGGAATCTCGCCGCCCGTCAGGACAAAATCGCCCATTGACACCTCGTCCGTCACGAGCCGCCGCACCCGCTCGTCAATCCCTTCGTAGTGTCCGCAGAGGAAAACAAGGTGTTCGGCGCGCGAGAAATCCTCGGCTGTGCGCTGCGTGTAGGGCGCGCCGGCGGGCGTGGTGAGCACCACGCGCGCCTCGGGCGTACGGACAGCCTCAATCGCCTCGGTCCACACGTCTGGACGCATCAACATGCCGGGGCCACCGGAGTAGGGCTTGTCGTCCACCGTCCGACGCTGGTCACGGGCGAAGTCGCGCAAATCGACCGTGCGAATAAAAACCTTTCCCGCGCGCACGGCACGGGAAAGGATACTCTCACCGAGGAATCCCCGGAACATTTCGGGGAAGACGGTGATGATGTCAATCCGCATTATTTCTTCACAAGCTTGCGGACTGCCTTGTGGCTGCAGAACGTACGCTCCGTGTAGAGCTTGCTGCGCCAAGAGGAATTCTTCTTCACCACGACGATCTTCTCGACCGCCGGGCTGTTGAACGGGAAGAGCTTCTCCACGCGCACGCCGTAGCTGTCGCGCGACACGGTGAAGTTACCGGAGGCGTTCTTCGTGCCGTTGTCGATCGCGAGCACCTTGCCTTCGAAGTCCTGCACACGCGTCTTCTCGCCTTCTTTGATGCGAACGGACACGCGAACGATGTCGCCCGTGTGGAACTCCGGGAACTTCTTATCGGCCAGCTTGGCCGTCTGTTCCGCGTTGATCTTTTCCAGAATCTTTATAGCCATAATGTCACCTGCCCTTTCCGAGATTAGGCCTTCGGCGCAGCCTTGCGGGCCCGGCGGATCAGGGAAGCCACGGTCGTGGAGGGCTTGGCGCCCCGTTTCAGCCAGTCATCGACGCGCGCGAGGTCGATTTTGAAGTTTTCGTCCTTGATCGCGGTGTCGTACCAGCCGAGGATCTCAAGGAACTTGCCATCGCGAGGCGAACGCTCGTCCGCCGCAACGATACGATAGGTCGCGTGGTTCTTGCACCCTGTGCGACGCATTCTGAGTTTGACCATTTTTGTTTACCTTTTTTCTTCGTGTGTGGCGGTTAGTTTATCAAAAACTGCCCGACACCGCAAGAGGAAAAAAGATAAACGAATTTCCTTGGTTGTTCCCGAGAAATTGGTATAATACGCCGCATGACCGTTCTGCACGTCGATATGGACGCATTTTTCGCGTCGGTAGAGCAGCGAGACCACCCCGAATGGCGCGGCAAGCCCATCATCGTGGGGGCGGGTCCGCATGAGCGCGGCGTCGTCTCGACCTGCTCCTACGAGGCGAGGCGGTATGGCGTCCATTCCGCCATGCCGAGCCGAACGGCCTACGCGCTTTGTCCGAACGGTATCTTCGTGCCGCCGCGCATGCACGCGTACCAGGAAGTATCGGATATCGCGTTCGAGGTGTTCTCGCACTACTCGCCGTTCGTGGAGGGGGTGTCCGTGGACGAGGCGTTCCTCGACGTGACGGGGACAATCCACCTCTTCGGCGACATGCGCACGCTCGCGGAACGCCTCCGCGCGGAGGTCAAGGCGAAATGCGGCGTCACCTGTTCCGTGGGACTCGCCCCCAACCGCCTGCTCGCGAAGATCGCCTCGGAGCAGAACAAGCCGGATGGACTCTTCATCATGCCGTTCGAGCCGGACGCCATCCGCGCCTTCCTCGCCCCGCAGTCGGTGAAGATCCTCTGGGGCGTGGGGAAGAAGACGGCGGACATCCTCGTCCACTACGGCTACCGCACGTGCGCCGACCTCCAAAACGCCGACCCGCGCTTCCTTGAGCGCATCCTCGGCAGCGCGGCGGCGGAGTCCATCCGCAACCACGCCTTCGGCATCGACAACTCGCCCTTCCCGTCAGAGGAGGCCGAGGAGAAGTCCGTCTCGCGCGAACACACCTTCGACGAGGACGAATCCGACCGCGAGACGGTGCGCCAGACTCTCCTACGCCTCGTGGAGGAGGTCGGACGCCGCTTCCGCCGCGAGGAACGCTGGGCGCGCACCGGTAAGCTCAAGCTGCGCGACGCCGCCTTCAACACGATCACGCGCCAGGCCCGCTTCGAACTGCCCGCGCGTGACGACATCACCTTCCGCCACCTCATGCTCGACCTCTTCGACAAGGAGTGGCCCCCGGGACGGCGACGTCTCGTGCGTCTCGTCGGGTTCGGCGTGACGGACATCACGGACTCGCCCGAAGACCCGCAGCCCTCGCTCTTCGGCCCGTCGCCGCTCGCGGAGCAGATGAAGAAGCGCGAACGCCTCTCCGCCGCCCTAGACGCCCTCGCGCAGAGGCGGCCGCGCTAACTGGGAGAGCCGCCATCTTGGCGGCGGAACTCCACCTTTCACTCAAACGGCGGCGGGACGACCTTGCCGTCGCGCTGGTCCTCGACCTTGTGGTCGTGGCCCACGTACTGCGCATTCGAGCCCATGAACACTAACAACCGCTCCCACTCCTCCGGCGTGAGCTTCACGTCGTGGTGTCCCTTCTTCAGCATCGCGTAGATCGGCGAGGCACACGCGCCCGTCGTGCGCGGCGCCGTGTAGGCCGGCTCGAAGAAGGCCTGGTAACCGCGGCGCTTGTGCGTGATCTCGTAGTCATACGCGAAGAAGTGGACGTATGGCATCAACGACTTGAACGACGTCGAAAAGCCGTTCTTGTCCTTGCGCCAGTCGCCGGCACGGAGGTCGGGCGCCTTCTGCGCGCGCTTCTCGCCGTGGCACGAGACGCACTTGGCGTCCAGGACAGGCTGCACGAGGCGCACGAAGCTGTACGGCTTCGCGCCATCCGGCGCGGGCTTGATCTTGCTTGGCGCGCGCCGCATCGCGGCCGGCAAGTCGGTGCCGGGCTTGCGGGCGGCGGACGTGCGCTCCTCGTGGCAGCCGTTGCACATCAGCTTCTCGCCGGGATGCACGTAAGTATCGCTGCGCATGTTCTGCACGGTACGCCCTTCGGCGTCAAGCGCCTGGAAGTAGAGCGGAACGTCTACGGGCGCCTCGAAGAACGCGCTGCCATCCGCCTCCACGGGTACGGTGCCAAGGCACTGGCGCGCCACCTGCTGCGTTTCCGCGCCGAGGCGCGGACGGCTGTTGAGCGGACTGAACTTCGGCAGCACCTGCCACACGCGCAACGCCGCCACACGATCACCGGGCGGGAACGGGATCTTGCTGTCGTAAACATTCACGAGGCCGATCAGGGCAGTCTTGGGGAGTCCCGGTTTCCCCGGATTATCCGGTTTATCCGGTTTTCCCGGTTTTTCCGGTTTTTCCGGAGAAACCGGCCTTCCCACGAGCGTCTGGTGCGCAAGGACGGGAGGCTTGGGGCGCGCCTGCAGCGGCATCGGATCAAGGCAGGAAATCGTGGGATGCGTGTAGAGGCGCGTCTTGTTGCCGAACACGTCCACGAGCGTAATTGCATAACGGCGGATCGACTGCGCTTCATACTTCCCGTTGGCGAAGCCGTCGTACACGCAGATGAAATACTTCTCGCTCAACGGCCACGGCGTTGCGTACGCGCCACTCGCCGACCGCCCGCCGCGCGTCTCGCTTTCGGGAAGCGGCTGCTCCGGCGTCACGCGGCGCACCTGCGACATCCTGTCGTCGTCGCGCTTCGCCGGATCGACGAGGATGATCGAGCCGTATGCGCAGCCGTGGTGCGGTGCGGCCACGGCGGAGTAGAGACGCGATCCCGGCACGGCGCGTCCGTTCATCTCCATGAGCGGACTCGACCCCGAATGCTTCTCGCGCGTGTTGCCGTTCACCGCGCGCGGGTCGCGTCCGTCAGGCGTCGTGCGCCAGAGGTGGTGCGCCTGGCTGAAGCCGCGATCGACGTAGTCCCATCGCGTGTAGAGGATCATGCCGTCGTGGTCTACGCTGGGATGCCACTCGTTCGTCTCGTGGGGGCTCAACTGCACGATGTCCGAACCGTCAGGAAACATCGTATGCAGCGTGAACGTGGGCACGGGGCGACCATGGCAGCGCCCGAACCCGCCGCGCCGCTCGGAGATGAACGCAAGGCGTCCGTTGGGAAGCCAGCAGGGATCGAAGTCATTGACGCAGCCGGATGTCAGCTGCCGGAGCGACGAACCGTCGGCAGCGCAAGTGAAGACGTGGTAAACCGTATCGTCATTCCACTTGCGGATCTCGGGCTTGCCGCGCGTGTAGGCGAAGGCGATGGACGAGCCATCCCATGAAACATCCGGTGAAAGATACCCGCCCGGACCAAGGGCCTGCCCCTTCCATTCGCCCTTTTCGACGATGCGGCCGTCGAGGAGGTCGCGCGCCACGGGATGGTCGGAGAACGGATTCTCCAGAACGTAGAGTCCGTCGCCAATTGTCGCGCCATGCATCGTGGCGTGGAAACCGAAGTACTGGTCGCACATGTGCCAGCCGCCGTTGAACTCGTCGAAGGGAAAGGCTTCGTGTCCGACGAACACGAGGCGGTCGATTCCCTTGAGGAGCGGATTCTTCAAGGCGACGCGGCGGTTGAGGGCGTGTACGGCCGAGAACGCGGGGAAACGCGTCTCGCGCCAATCGCGGCGGGACGCCCCCGCGCGCGAAACGATACCGTCGAGTTCGCGCGTTTCGGCGGTAAGGTCGACGCCGGCGGCGGAGAGGTCGGCGATGAGGGCGCGCGTGCGGCGCACGACCACGTCGAGGGGGTCCTTGTCTCCAGGCAGGATGCAGGCGGCTTGATTCACGCTCTGCGACGCGGTGAGCGGTGGCAGCTTACTCCAGTTCTTTATGTCGCGTTCGATGAGTTCCCAGTCAAGGCGGGCGTACGCGTGCGCGCCTCCGGCGTCGGCGAACTCGCGCGCCTCAAGTGGCATGGAGCAAACCGAAAACACAAGCGCCGCAATCGCGGCGGCGATGGATATTAAAGCACTTCTGCTCACCTTGTTTTTCATTTGGATGCTCATAAGTATTTGTTATTCGCGCCAGCCGTGCTTGTCCGCGAAATCCATGTAGCGGTTCCAGTCGTACGGCGTGAGGTTGTGGATACCCGTGCGGATGTGATACGAGATGCAACCGTCCTGCTGCGGCGTATCGGGCGCTGGGAAGGAATCGGCTGCGAGGCCCTTCTTGCCGTACAGTTCCCACGCGGGCGAGGCAAGCTTCGCCGCCCACCATTCGCCGGGCGGTCCAGCCCAGGCGTCCTTCGTCGCGGACGCCACGCACACGAGGCGCGGCGCGATGAGCGCGATGAACTGGTGCTGGTCGAACGGCAATTTGTCGTCGAGGTTCGCATGCATGAAGTAGTTCTGGCAGAACCAGTACGGGAAGTTCTTGACGATCGGCGCAATGTGCTCCGATTTCGGGAGGTCGATGTGGTTCAGCTTCGCGCCTGAGCATCCGGAGCAGTTGGAGCACGCCATCGCGAAGCGCTTGTCATAGACGCCGGCGACGAGAGCGGTCTTGCCGCCGCGGGAGTGTCCCACCACCGCGACGTGCTTCGCGTCCAGGAGCGGCTCCGTCTCGATCCAGTCCAGCACGCGGCTCGCGCCCCACGCCCACGCGGAGAGCGTGCCCCAGAGCGCGGTGCTCTTCCGTGCGCCCGGCTGCTCGAAGCACGCGAACACGCCCTCGCGGTTGCCCGTGTTCCAGTCGGGAGCGATGTCGCCGTTCCAGAACGCGATCGCGGCGTATCCGCGCGCGACGATTTCCTCCGCCGGCCAGAAGCCGCTCTTCACCTTGCGCGTCGGGTCGATGTTCGCCGCGGCCGGGCGGTTGCAGATCAGCACGAACGCCGGCGCGGGCTTTTCCTGACGCGGAATGAAGGCCGTAAACACGAACGAGCCCTTGCCGTACTTGCCGCCGTAGCACACGCGGATGCGCTTGCGCAGCGCCTTGCCGTCCATCATCACCGCGTCCGGCTCGGCCGTCTCGAAGCTCAGCTCCGGAGGACGCTCCACCACGCGGTGTCCGTATTCCTGCTTCGTGAACGTATCGAGCAGTTCCGGTGCGCGCGTCTTCTCCCACTGCTCGACCGTCGTCACGTCCGCGCCCTTTGACGTCTTCATCAGCGGCGGCACGTCCTTCGGCTCGGGATTGGCCGCCGTACCCTGTACAAGCACGAGGCAGGCAATGGCGCATCCGCGCGCGACCCATGTGAGAGACAATCTCTTCATCGTTGGACTCCTGTTCTATTTCCAGTTGATGTAGCCGCTGACGGGCGTCAGGTAGGCGGCGTTGCTGGTAGCGGGGCGGTAGCGCGTGCCCTTGTACCAGTCGGTGAAGCCGTTCTCAGCGCGGTAGATCTCGCCAGTCTCGGTATCACGCACGCGCTCGTAGCCGAGCGTGGCGTCGCTGCGCTTCTGCGAGAGCACGTCGTACGTGGCGTTGCGGCGACGGTAGGAGTCCATGATCATGCCGCGGATCGAATCCGCCGTCTGCATGATGTATTTGGACGTGCCCATCACGCGCGTCCAGGCGACACGCCTCTGCTGGTGGAACGCCGGCGTGAAGACGATGGAGGCGAAGCAGCGGTCGAGGACGGGCTGCCAGTCGACGAACTCCTCTTTCGGCGCGGTTTCGGAGAGGATGGAGAACTCCAGCACCGGCCCAACGTCCACCATGCCGGCCCGCGCGTTGAACGGGTTCACCTGCACGTGCTGCTTCATCATGCCAGAGACGACCGCGTGGTAGAGCCCCTGCACACGCCGTCCCGACGCGGACGTGCATTCGGCCACTATCACGTCTCCGCCAAGCGCGCTCTTGCCGAGTCGTTCCAGAACGGTGAACTTCCGATAGCCGAACAGCGGACCCATGGCGGCGAAGTAGCCGTCCGTTGAAAGCCTCGGCAACACGGGCATCTGCGCAAAAAGGTTTTTGGGGCCATACGAGCGGATGTACCAGTTGCGCGCCTCCACCGACTTGAGGCCGTAGGAGTTGTTGAGGCAGAAGTAGAGCTCGCGCTCCGGACGCTTCGGGTCGTACACCGTGATGGCGTAGCTTATGATGTCAAACTTACCGTCCGGCTTAAGGCCTGTCTTCACCCGCCAGCCGAGCGGAATGTTCATCGTGAAGAATCCGCTCGGGTCGACGTACTTCACGAACTTGACGTGCGTGGCCTCCGCCGGACGAATCCGCAGTCCCTTCTGGGGTCTCAGGTCCCGGGGCGACGGCAGCTTCTGATGCGGCTGCGGCATGTAACCGTATCCTGTAAGCCCCGCCGCAAGCAAAGAGGCAAACACCGTTTTGAGCAACGTTCTTTTCACAGCATGTTCTCCATCACGATTATTTAAACGACTTGCCATCGGCGCAAGGGCCACACGCCCGCGCCTACTGGCTAATCCTGCAACGGCGCAATTATAACAAAATTCCCCGCGTAATGACAGGCGGAAATACTCGCCCCGGAATCATCGTTCCATAATCGAGCCAATGTCGACCAGTGCGTCAAAGTATCCACCGCGTTTCACCGATGGCGCCAACTCGCCGTCGTAGACAATCCCCTTTCGCACCGATATCCGCCTCGGACGGCGAATCTTTGAAATCTTGGACTTGACCTCCTCGATGATTGAAGCTGCGATCCGCTTCCTGCGCTTGATCTCGATCACGTACATGACCTCGTCCGTCTGAATCATCAGATCCACCTGCACGCCGTTTACGCCATCGGTCCTGTAAGGGGCCGCGCTTCTGATTGTCGCCCCCTTCAGATGCAGCTGCTCCTTGAAGTCCATAATGCGATTGAGAACAAGGTTCTCGAACTGAAGTCCCATGATCGCCTGCCATCCGGGGAGTTCCGACAGGGATTCAAACTCGAAACGACCACTCTTGATTTCACCGATATGGGGCGCAATGTATTTCAGGTAGAACCGGGAGTAATTGTCGCAAAGTCGGTATCTTACCAGTTTGCCCGGCTTCCAGGTTCGCGGGTTCAGCACCTCGTCTTTTGCGACGAACCCTGCCTCGCACAACTCATCCAGACTAGCTCCCAGACTGCCCCCTCGCTCTATTCCGAGCGAATCGGCGATCTCGCTGAGCCCCAGAGGGCCATCGGCAAGCGCCTGGAGGATGTCGCCCTTGACCTTGACCGTGTCGCCGAACACTTCGCTGAACATAGAGGAGAAATCCTTGAACAGCGGTCCGTCCGGCGTAAAGCACATCAGCCGGATGTTCTCTGCGGCCGAAAGCGAAGGGTTTATCTCCTCCAAATACCGGGGCACGCCGCCGGTCACCGACAGGACGTCCAGCAATTCGCGGGAGGATAGGTCCTTGCGCTTCTCTCGCCAGAATTCCGCGCACTGGCGCAGCGGAAGTTCACGAAGCACGATGTCCCTTGAAAATCTTCCGCCGAAGGTCGCGGAGTCCAGCAGATTCCTCCGAACCCATGCCGAGACCGACCCGCAGATGACCAGGATGATATTGTCATGGTGCTTTAGGTCGTCGTCCCACCCGTTCTTGAGATATCCGGGGAAGTCCGGTTCATGCTTCCCCATCCAGGATATCTCATCCAGCAGAACCAATTGGCGCCCGCGACGCGGAATCCTCCTGGACAGCAACCTGAACGCCTCTGGCCAGGATTTCGGCACGACGAGCTTCCCCCGGGTCTGTTCCGCAAGTCGTTCTCCGAAGTTACGGAGCTGGTCGGCATTAGTCTGACCTTTTCTCGGCCCCAGGCCCTCAATCGTTATGAATCCCAGTTTCTCCCGTCGGGCGAACTCGCCGAACAACGTTGACTTGCCGATGCGACGGCGCCCACGGCAGGCGACCAACGACGCAGTCGGCTTGTCCAAAAGCAACTTGAGCGAAGCAAGCTCCTTTTCTCTTCCTATGAACATGGCACCTATCTCCTTGTGACACGTATATCATATCAAAACCCTCCATAGCCCGTCAATACATCATTGGCACGAACTGCCAGAATCTGGCTGTTCGTGCCAATGGGTGGCACGTTCGATCTCCACGTCGCCCCATCGGAATGCACGAGTAAACATTCCCACGTTCCGGCTCCACCGCCAGAACGGGGGAATGTTTACAAATTTCTGACGACACTCGTCGCGAAGAGATCCACGCCCTTTTTCTCAGAGGGAAAGGCCTCTTCTATTTATCACCTTCTTGGGACAGTCTCAACTGGTTGTTCGTCATCGTGCAAATTGTCCTTCCCGTCGGATTTGTGCCGATCGGATAACGCAGCCCACACAGCGATTATTATCACAATTATGATGACGAGACAGCCGTTTTTGAAACGATCGTTTTTGTACTTCTTGTACTCCTCATCATTCAAATAGACGCGTTCCCCGTCATTTCCCTTTACGACATGGACAGCCATAGCACGAATCCTTTCCTCAAGTAGATACTACTGGCAAACAACATGGGGTCACCCTGCTCAAAAATGGAGCCGGAACCGTGCATGTTCTCAATCACCGTAGATTTTGTTGAGCAACTTGTACGCCAGCAGGCCCAAACCAAGTGTTAAGATGGTGAATCCGACCTTGCTGAACAACAGCTTGCAAATCTTTTTCAGAACCCATAGGCCTAACTTGATCATCCAGATAACAGGCTTGATTATCACCAGCGGATTGATACTAATCACGGTCCCCCCGCCGGTTCCACCGCAGTGTGGACATCTACTGCCGGGCGTATCGGGATATTCCGTTCCACAATATTTGCATTTCTTTTTAACGTCAACGTTCTTTCCCATCTCGCTACTCCTTATGCCCTAGTTTCGTTCGCGGGAAAGAAAGAGGGCGCAATCTCTCCCGTGTTTCAAGAGAGGCCCTGGAAAAGCCCTGCACGATTCACGAAAGACAATGCGCCTTTTCCGGCGCATTCGCCTCTTCGGTGGCCCGTGCAAGCAACTTTCCAGGTTTCTCTTGGCCAACCTCAGCGCGAACGCTAAGATGTCTAGCGCTGATTATACCAAATTCCGCTGGGCTTTGCCAAGACGGAAAAGTCATCGCGCCAGTTCTGCGTCGCCTTCGCGAAGGACAGGGCTTCTCCAGTCCTCTACTTTATTACTTGCGGATACGGGTTGAAATCTGACACGGAGACGGAAAAATCCGCACGCGGCGTAGACGGATCGTCAGTCAGATTCGGGAGTTCCAGCCGCGCTCCGGGTCCGACAAGGTAATAGAGGCCGTTCTGCGGCCAGCATTCCCTCGTACGGTTCCGCAATGTGCAATTCACGAGACGCACAACGCCGCGTACTGGAAAATGATCCATCGATTCCCCTGCCGCCAAGCCAAAAACGTTGTATTCGCGCCCAGTCGCCGCATCGCGTTCAATCCGCGGGCGGGTGGCCCGCTCTCGCCTTCGTCTGCTGTCGGCGGCATACTGTTCGTTGGATGGGCCGATGAACTCCCCTTCGAGCGTGCCCGGGCCGACGATCCAATACTCGTGGGCGGGGTCGAGCCGTATTGGCCTGTCAATCGTATTCGTGGCGCCACCGAGCCGCACGATCTTCGCCGACACCTTGCTTGCCGCGCGTCGCCATTTGTAGTCGATGGGCCCCACGATGTATCGCCCGCGCCCGATGTCATTCGTGAAGGTGTTGGCGCTCACGACGATCCTTTCGACACGGTCCGTCACGACGTCCGTACACAGCGCAGCCCAAGCGTCCCGTTCGCGAATGGAGAGTGAATCTTCTTCTGATGGCGGACGGCTCGGCGAGCCGTCCCTACCAGACGGCGGTCGCGGGGCGACCGCCCTACCAAACATTACGATAGCAATAGCCGCGCAGAGTAACGTACCGACAATGGAGAATACGACGTTCCGCCGCCAATGCCGATGGCGAATGGCGCGGGCGAACGAGGCCACATCTGGATAGCGCCGCGCGGGGATCGATCCTGTTGCCCGGTCGATGATTCGCGTCCACACGGGAGGTGGTTTTCCGTTGAAACAGGCGTTTGCCATCATGCCGAGGGCGTGAATGTCCGTCGTCGGCGAAATAGCGTCGCCCAGCAGCTGTTCCGGGGCTGCGAAGCCCGGCGTGCCCACGCCCGCCGCGTGTCCGTCGATGAGCGTGAGCGACGTACCCTGTGCGGCGAAATCGCGCGCCGTGTCCTTGACAAGTCCCAGATCGATCAAGACCGGCGCGTCCGCGCGGTACAGAATGTTCTGGGGCTTGACGTCACGGTGAACGTAACCCATGCGGTGCAGCGCCGCTACGCCTCCGCAAAGGGACAGAAGGAAATCGGCGACTTCCGCATCAGATGTTGGCAACGTGCGCGGTTCCAGCAACTCCATTACGAGATAGGGCCGACCTTCAACCTCGCCTCGCGCGATGAACTGCGGGAATGCCGGATTGTTCATTTGGGCGAGCAGTGCCGTTTCGCGGAGGAAACGTGCACGTGCCGTATCGGTGTCGCGCGCGAGGATTTTCAGCGCGGCGACTTGCGGCGGACGGCTCGGCGAGCCGTCCCTGCCAAGATTGGCTGCCACCCGATACACCTCTCCGCTGCCGCCGCGTCCGAGAAACGCTGTCACGCGCCAGCCGTCGATAACCGTACCGTCGGCAAGAATCGGCGTGGGAAGCGGATCGCCGTGTGCGGCAAGAAAGAGTTCTGCGGAATTCACAGAACCTCTTTCAGCGCCGCGACGAGTGCCTTGAACTTCGCGAGCGTCCGGCGCTTCTGCTGGTCAACGACATTCCGCGAGACGCCAAGCGCCTGCGCGACGGTATCTGGAGGCTCCTGGCGGATAGCCGTGCGGATGAATATCTGCTTCGTGCGGTCGTGGATCGCGGGGTCCGCCATCAACTGCTGCAGCGCGACCTCGAAGACGGCTTTGTGCCAGTCGTCGGTGGTGGCGTCGTGCGGCGGTTGCGGGGCGGCCGACTTACCGGCAATTGCCGCAAGCAGCTCGTCGTCGCGGTCTTGTTTGCGCAGGACCATCAGCGCCTTGTTGCGGAGAACGCCAACGAGGTAATTGCGGAAGTGTCCTTTCTCCTCCGGCGCATAGCGGTAGTTGGGCAACGCCTGCGCAAGTGCGGAAAAGGTCTCCTGCAGGATGTCGTCGGCCTCCAACGACGGGAAGTGACGCCGTAGGTACTGGCGACACGTCGGCGTGTAGCGGGCGATGAACTCAGCCCACCGCGCATGGTGTACGTCGCCGCCGATCTGGCGCAGCAAAGTCGTGGACGTCGTCGGAACCATACTGGTGGGGCGCGGGATATCAGAGTCCGTTTTGCTGGGCGATGAGGGTGTCAGCGCCGTACATCTTGCGGAGCTTCGGCTTTTCGATCTTGCCCGTCGGGTTGCGCGGTACGGACGCGAAGATGATCTTGCGCGGACGCTTGTAGCGCGGGAGGTCAAGACAGAATTCGTTCACCTCGTCTTCCGTGAGGGTTTGTCCCTCCTTCACCTCGATGATCGCGGCGGCAATCTCGCCGAGACGCGCGTCCGCAAGGCCGATCACGGCCACGTCCTTGATCGCGGGATGCGCGCGCAGGAAGTCCTCGATCTGCACGGGGTAGAGGTTCTCGCCGCCGGTGATGATCACGTCCTTCGCGCGGTCGACGAGGTAGATGAACCCGTCACGCAGTTCGGCCATGTCGCCCGTGCGGAGCCAGCCGTCGTCGGAGAGAATCTCCTTGGTGGCCTCGGGGTTCTTGTAGTAGCACTTGAGCACGCCCGGCCCTTTCACGGCCAGCTCACCGACTTCGCCGGGGTTCACCTCGCTGCCGTCGGGACGAATGATCTTCGCCTGCCAGCCGTAGCCGGGTACGCCGATCGCGCCCACGTGGTCGATGTTCTCAATGCCGAGGTGGACCGCACCGGGTCCTGTCGATTCGGAGAGGCCGTAGTTCGTATCGTAGTCGTGGTGCGGGAACACGGCCTTCCAGCGCTTGATGAGCGCGGGCGGCACGGGCTGCGCGCCAATGTGCATGAGCCGCCACTGGTCGAGCTTGTAGTCGGAGAGCTTCACGTCGCCGCGCTCGATCGCGTCGAGGATGTACTGCGCCCACGGGACGAGCAGCCACACGATCGTGCAGTGCTCCTCGCTCACGGCGCGGAGGATCCACTCCGGCTTCACGCCCTTGAGGAGCACGGACTTGCCACCCACGAGGAAGCTGCCGAACCAGTGCATCTTCGCGCCCGTGTGGTAGAGCGGCGGAATGCAGAGGAAGGTATCCTCCTTCGTCTGGCCGTGGTGGTTCTGCTCCACCTTGCAGGAGTGCATGAGGCAGTGATGCTGGAGGACGATGGCCTTCGGGAAGCCCGTTGTGCCGGAGCTGAAGTAGATGGCGGCCTCGTCGTCGTCCGTGAGCGGGATGGCGGGCATGCGCGACGAGCAGTAGCCAACGAGGTTGCGGTAGCTTTCCGCGAAGGTGGGACAGTCGTCGCCCACGTAGAGACGCAGCTTCACGCGCGGCACGCGGTCGGCGATCTGCTCCACGCGTCCGATGAACTCGGGACCGAACACGAGCACGTCGGCGTCCGCGAGCTGCAGACAGTACTTGATCTCGTCCGCCGTGTATCGGAAGTTGAGCGGCACGGCGAGGCAGCCGGTGCGCAGCACGCCGAAGTAGATGGGCAGCCACTCCAGGCAGTTCATCAGGAGGATGGCCACCTTGTCGCCCTTCTTGAGTCCACGCGAGAGGAGGAAGTTCGCGAAGCGGTTCGCCTTCTCGTCGAATTCGGACCAGGTGATCTCGCTCCGGAACGCCTCGACGGGCGAGGATTCGATCAGGGAGTATTCGCGCCAGGTGGTGTTGCGCTTCTCCAGCTCCTGCGGGTTGATTTCCACGAGCGCAACGTCATTCGGCCACTCCTTGGCGTTGCGGGTAAGTATTTCTGTTATTTGCATGGCGAGTATTTTACCATATTCGCCGTAATCGGTCACTTGACTTTTTCGGCCGAGGATGGCAAAAGCAAGGAGGAAACAGCGGACTCCCAGCGGTCCAGGAACGCCTTGCGAGAATAGACGGCCGCGAAGCGGCTGCAGGCGGTTTCGCCCAGGCGCCTCCGCAGCTCCGCATCGCGCATCAACCTCGCCAGACCCTCCGCGTAGGGCCCCACCTTGCCCTCGCACAACAAACCCGTCTCGCCGTCAGTAATGATCTCCGCAACCGCCGGCGTCTCCAAAAGCCCAAGCACCGGCTTGTGAAACACCGCCGCGTCTACAACCGTCAGCGGACCGCCCTCGTTGGCGGACGGAAAAGCGACAAAAGCGCAAGAAGAATATGCCGCCGTCAGATCTTTACAGTACCCCGCGAACACGACGCGGTCCCCCAACCCCGCCGCCGCCACGCGCGCACGCAGCTTTTTCTCATACGACGCCTTCCCCGTCCCGTACAGAACGACGCGCCACCCAGGGAAATCGCCCGCCACACGCGCAAAGGCGTCGATCAGGAGGGTTTGCCGCTTGTCGGCGTTCAACGCGGCTGGGTAGATGATCGTCTGCCCGTCATCGGAAGACGAGGCGCACGTCCCGAAACGCGAGGCGTTGCCAATGACGTACACGTGCCCCTGATACCCGACCTTCTCGCGAAGCATGCCTTCGTACGAAGGCACAAGCACCTGCGCCGCGTCGGCCAGTGCAATCGCACGACGGATGGCGCGACACCGCCGCCACCGGCGAAGCCAATGCCGGAAGGGATAGAGCGGATGCGTGTGGAACTGGAGGATCGTCTTCACGGGAGGACGGATTCGCCCGCCGTCCGTCAGCACCAGGATTTCGTTAGTCCCAGCGGCAATGCAGACATCGCAGCTGGAAACGCGTCCCCGCACATCGGCATCCGCATCCGTGACCACCACTACGTCGTACCCGCGCTCGCGCAGGCCGTCGATCAGGAACTGCACTGCCATGTCCGCCCCGCGACGGGCCGCAAACGTATCCTTGTAGACTGCTATCTTCATATTTTGTACTTTCCCCGCGTGGCCAGCAGATAGGCTTGCCATGTCTTCATGCCGCGTGGAATGATCTGTCGGTGGATTCGGTAGGGGTCTGTCCCCACGGGACGCATCTTCTTGACCATCGCGGCGGCGAAACGGTAGCCCGCCGCGACGACTTCCGACACGATGTCGTCGTTCTCGCCCCCGCAAGGATAGGCAAACGAGGCAATCGGGTGCCCGAGGACCGCTTCGAGGTCGCGCTTGTTCGCGCGGATCTGCTCGCGCGCCTCGGCAATATCCACCGACGTCAGAACGCAATGTCCTGAAGTGTGTCCCCCGATCTCGACCAGTCCGCTCGCGTCCATCTCGCGCAGCTGTTCGCGGGAGAGAAAACGCGGATCGTCAAAACGGCTCGTGACGAAGCAAGTCGCCGGCACGCCATGACGCTTCAGGATTGGCAGCAGCTCCACGTAGTTGTCAACGTAGCCGTCGTCAAACGTCAGCACTACGTCGCGCGGTCCCGGATCGGACGCCGCATCCGTGAACGTGCGGAATCTGTAGCCGCCTTTGAGCAGCCGGACTATCAACGCCTCCAGCTCGCGCGGCCGGATCGTGTTGTTGGGGCAGGACGCGTCCACCACGTCATCGGAAACAGAATGGAGCATCAGGAACGACGGCACGCCGCGTGGCCAACGCGGCCACCACCACGTACACTTGCAGAGGGCGTAGATCGCCACAGCGACAATGATAATAAGTCCGACGTAAATCATGGTGAGACCTTACCTGCGCTGATGGCATCGGGGTCGCGTCCGTCAACGTCCGTCCCGCCGCGCGCGCGGATCGTATCGAGTCGCTTGCGCGCCTGGGTGCGCCGCTTGCGCGACCGCCACGGCACGTGCGACTGGATCATCAGGCTGATGGCATACGCGCCCAGCACCAGACGCGCCCCGAGCGGAGGACGCGCCGTGAACGCGATGTCCGGCATCGCCGCCAGCTTGCGGCGCGCCTGCGCGACGGCGTCGGTGGCCGGCAAAAGCGCAAGAACGGCATCGAGGGCCGCACGGTCGTCCCAGCATCCGCAGGGCGTGTTGTGGTTCACGCCGAATACGACGTAGAGGAACTTCGGATGTGCGGCAACCCATGGATCTTCGCGGTAGTCGTTCCGGTCGATGGACATCTGGAAGTCGATCACCTTCAAATGCCCATCCGCCCCAAGAAGGAAATTGTCGGTGTAGATGTCACGGTGGAGGATGCCCGTCTTGTTCAGGGCCTCCGCCAGCACGAGGATGTCCGACGCGAACCCGTCCGCCTGCGCCTCCGTCACCCCGCGCACGAGCAGGTCCGTCAACGACGGCCCGCCCACCTTCTCGGTCACGACGAACGCCCGCCGCCCGTCGTCCGACGTCCAGACCGCCAGCGGCTCCGGTACCACAAGCGGCGCGGCGGCGCGGAGACGCGACGCGAGCCGAAACTCGTTTCCGATTGACCACGCACATGTCGAGGAACACTTCACGATGACGTCGCGTCCCTTGAACTGCGCCTCGAAAAACACGTCGTTGATGTACTTGTTCTCGAGGACCACGCGGCAGCGGGAAAGACCCATGTCCGAGCCCACGCCGTCGACGATATTCCGCCATGCAGTTTCGGCTGCAGGATTCTTCAGAAGTCTTCTGACCCACGCCCACCTCTGCCATGGTGCAACGCCCGCCGCCACGAATTCGACGGCCATGCGGTCGACGCCGCACTCAAGGCAGGCGCTCACGCGGTGGTGTCCCTGGCGAAGCGAATCCGCAAGGCCACCCGTGCGGCATAGCATTACCGCGATGGGCTTGTCGTCGCGGTAGCCGTCCCGCTTCAGGCTCGTCAGCAGCCTGTTCATGCTCGCCGCACGGTCCTTGCCGGCGCGCTTCTGCGGATTGTCCGTCGTTCGGATCGTTCGTTCAAGCTTCATCTCCCGAACGGCCTTCGCCGAGATGTGGTAGACGTACGAGCCGTGGTAGCGGTAGCGGTTCCGGCACACGCGCACCAAGGTCCCGAGCAGGTTCCAGCGCGAGACGGAAGGCACGAACACCACCCGCACGTCAACCGTGCCGCCCGCACGCCGCGCAATCTCATCCCGACCGCGCACTAGCGAATCGGGATGTCCCTTGCGGATGAGCAGTACGACACGGTCAGACGGCAGTTCGCCAGCGGGGATGGACTCGCCCGCATAGTCTGGCACATCGTCGAAATCCGCCGCTTCCAGCGGATAGACGTGTGATGACCAACCTAGGTGCATCGCTTACAGACGCGCAAAGTCCCATGCGCCGCGCTTCGGAGCCTTGAGGAACGCATTCGCCTCGGTCTTGTTCGTGAAGCACATCTTACGCGCGTCGAACGCCAGTTCCTCGCCCGGATACCGGAGCGACACGCAGCCGATCAGGAGAGCCTCCGTGAGGGGCGCCGCGTAGGAGAGCTTCGAGCCGCACTTCTCGAGGTCGTTCGCGAGGCAGGCCTCCACGAACTCGCGGTAGTGGCTGTACTTCGCCGCCGCCTCGCCCTTTGCGAGCGCGGCGTCGAACGCCGCCTTGTCGCCCGCGATGCAGACAGGCTTCGCCGCATGAGAACCGCCAATGGAGGTCGCCTTGGTGCCCACGATGATCAGGCCGTTGCCTGGCACGGACGGAACGATCTTCGCCGGCGCCTTGTAGGGCTTGCCATCTTTCTTGGCCTTTTTGGCCTTCTTCGCCTCGGCGTCGGTGGCGCACTTCAGCGCGAATTCCTCAAGGCCAGCGATGGCCTTCATGTCGGGCTTCACGTGTCCGTCCGTCCATACGAGCTTGACGCCGTTCGGAATCCACTTGTTCGGCGCGAACGCCATCTCGATGCGCGACTTCTTCGGATAGGCGACGCCCACGGGGCCCTCGCCGAAGGTATCGCCCGTTACTTTCGTCGGCAGGCCAAGCTCAAACGTCCAGAACGCCGGATCGGCGTTGTGAACCGCCATGTCGCCGATCGCGCCGCAGCCGTAGTCCCACCAGCCGCGCCACTTGAAGCGGTGGTAGGCGCTCGAATAGCCGTGGTCGGCGCTCGGACCGCACCAGCAGTCCCAGGAATCCGGCGCGAAGTGCGCCGGAACCGGCTCGGGCTTCGCGTACTTCTTCATGCCCTGCGGCCACACCGGACGGTCGCTCCAGCTGTAGATCTCCTTGATTGCGCCCCACGCGCCGGCATCGCGCAGCGCCTTGTAGCGCCACACGCCCGGATGGCCTTGGTTACCCATCTGCACCACGCGACCCGTGCGGAGAGAGGTCTTGAGCATCAGTTCGCACTCCTCCACGGTGCGCGCGAGCGGCTTCTGCACGTACACGTGTTTGCCGGCGTTCATGCAGTCGATGGAGATGTAGGCGTGCGTGTGGTCCGGCGTGCCCACCTGCACGGCCTCGAACTTGTCGCCCATCGTCTTCAGCATCTTGCGGTAGTCGGTGAACTTGGGGATGCCGGGGTACTTCTTCTCCCAGTGGGCGAACATCGCCGGGTCGATGTCGCAGATCGCCACAAGCTCGCAGCCCGCACTGATGAGACTCTCCGTCGCGCCGCGGCCCATGCCGCCGCATCCGATGGACGCGATCTTAAGCTTGCGCCCCGCAACCTTACCCTTGAACGTATCTTGCGGCGCAAGGTCGATTCCGGCCGCACTGAGCGAAAGCCCGAACGCCCCGATTCCCGTCATAAACGCGCGCCGCGTGGGCGCAAAATGCATCGTTTTCATTTCTGGTTTTCCTTTCGACCGTCAATTATACCACAAATTCGCGGATCGCGCAGAGCACGGGACGCCCGGATAATCCGGGGATTCCGGAAGATCCGGATAGTCCGGAACTTCCGGAGCATCCGGAACTTCCGGATTATCCGCAACCCACCGTTACTTCATGATGATCATCGTGCCGCCGATGTAGCTGAGCTTCAGGCCGTCCGCCGTCTTCTTGATGCGGTAACCGCGCATGCGGGCAACGGGATCAAGGACGAAGGTCGTGTTCTCCGGCATCGCCGCCCATTCGACCACACACTTCTTGCCCGTGCGCTTGATGACCTTCAGGTCGGTGCGGTCGGCGAGCTTCACGTTGACCGTCGCGCCCTCCGTCTCGGGGAAGATCACCGCGCGGCCGCCGGCGGAAGTAGTGTTCCACGGCCCTTCCCAGCCCGTGAGGTCGAGCGTCGCGCCGCTGGCGAGCGTGCAGCCCCAGTGGCGGTCGCTCTCGGGCTTGAAGACGCCGCTCACGGTGAGCGAGTTCGCGCTGTACAGCGCGCCGTCGGCCGAGTTGGCGGCGATGTAGTCCTTCACCGTCACCGGCTCGCGGTCGATGGCGAGAAGCCCGCTGCGGTTCACGACGAGCGTGGTCTGCGGCGCGCGGATGCCCTTCGTGCCGTCCGTGAGGTAGTACGCCGTGAGGAAGCCGTCCACGGAGAGCGTGCCCGCCGTGACGTCGGTGTTGAGCAGCCAGCACCAGTCGCTCGCGCTCTGGCCGCGTCCGTTCCAGTGGAGCGTGTGGCCCTGGAGGTCGAGCGTGACGGGCGTGCCGTCGCGCCGCACAAGGCCGCCGCACACCCAGTCCATGTACGAGTCCGCCGTGAGCGTGACGTCGCCGAAGTGCGAGTAGTTGGCGGCGCTCGAGATCGCCAGCGTGTTGGCGAGCGTGCCGCCGTTGAGGACCACGCGGTTGCGGTAGTTGTTGACCGTGCCGCAGGCGTCGAGCGTCGCGCCCGCCTCCACGGTGACGTCCGTCCCGAACGCGCCGAGCGTGCCGACGCACACCTGCTCGCGCGCGTCCGGCACCTTCGGGGCGCCGAGGCGGAACGTGCCCGCGCGCACCTCCGTGCCGCCCGTGTAGGTGGAGCCGGCCGGCGCGACGTACGCGCCCGCACCCTCCTTCACCACCTTTACGTTGCCGCACACGGCCACGCCGTCGTTCGCGGACTCCACGCCCTCCGGCGTGTCGATCACAAGCGTACCCGGCGTCTTCTCGCCCATCCACTTCCGCTGCAGGTACTGCACCACTTCCGTGCGCTGCGCATCCGTCAGCACCGTATTGAAGGCGATCAGCTCGGAAAGCTGGCGCCCGCCGGTGCGCGTACCGTTGCTGAGGTTGCGGTCGTTCGTGAACGAGTCGCTGCGCGCGTCCGTCACGGAGGTGGCGACGGAAATCACCTGGAAGTCCTCGTCGGGTATCACGTCGTTCTGCCAATCGACAACCGTGGTGCCGTTCCACACGTTGCTGAACTTCGCGTGGCTCGAGTTGCCGTACACGCCGCCGTCGCCGCGGTGGAAGCGATAGTTGCCGCTCGCCTTGTCGCCAAGGAGGAACGCATCCTGCGTCTTCTCGATCTTGACGACCCAGAACACGGTGCGCAGTCCGTTCTGGCGCGTGTAGATCAAGTCGCGCTGGCTGCCCGTCTTGCCGAAGTCGACCGTGGGCCGCCCCCACGTCGCCGTGTCGTAGATTGGATAGTTGCCGTCAGCCGTCGCGACGAGGTGGTTCGCGTCCTTCGAGGTCCACGTGCGGACGCGCCCTTCCGCGTCGAGCGTCATCGTCGAGGCGTCGGAGGCGTCGAACCACATCACGGCGCTGGAAAGGACCGAGGGAGGCGTCGCCGTCGCGTCGAGCTTGGCGGAGGACGTGACCTTCGCGCCCACGTAGCCGTCGGCCGAAAGCCCCCTCACCCGGAGCGTGTGCCCGTTCAGGTCGATGACGGAGCCGGACGGGATCGCGACCGTCCCCAGCCCGCGCCAGTCGCAGTCGGCGTCGAGCGTGACGACGTTCCGGCCCGTGCCCATCGTGAAGTGCTCCGGCGAGAACGGGACGTACTCCGCGCCGTTGACGCTCACGAGCATCGGCCACGCATTGCCGTCGTAGGACATTCCGTTGGACGCGCCGTTCGCGCCCTCGCCGCCCGTCGTGTCGCCGCAGACGATCGTGAAGCGGTGCCAGCCCTCCGTCATCGCGAAGTTCACCATCTTGTTCGCGTCGTAGGTACGGTTGAGGAGCTTCCACGCGCCGTCGATGGCAAAGCCGTAGTAGTCGTCGTAGCGCTGGTTCACGTTCCACGTGCCCGCCTCCGCCGCCGACACGTACACCCAGCCGTCGTAGCGCACATGCGCCTCGTTGATGTAGGCGGCGGACCAGCCGACGCCGTAGGCGGTGAGCTCCGTCAAGTCGCCAACGCCCTGCGAGATGTACTCCTTCAGCGGCACGTCCTTCCAGTTGTCGTTGCCCATCGCCGAGCGGTTCGGGTACTTGATGTAGCCCATCTGCGCGCCCTTGTGGAGGTCGGCGCCGATCTGGACGCCCTTCCAGTTCATCGCCGTTCCCTCGGGGACGCTGAACGACGTCGTTCCGTCGATGACGACGGTGGTGTGCTCGTTCGGGACCGCGTTCTCGACGACGTTGCCCGCCGCGTCGCGGCACTCCCAGTTGGCGGGATCGGCGAGGTTGCCCGCCGCGCCGCCGCCTGTCCAGCGCGCCGTCATGTCAACCGTGCCGGGCGTGGTCCAGATCTCGATCTTCGCGATCTCGTAGGCGTCGGCGGTCATCCTTGTGCTGCCGCCGGTCCTGCCCGTATCGCTCGAGAACGTCCAGTCCATGGAGCCGTTCTTGTTGTCCGAGAAATTGCCCATGCCGAACTGGTAGTTCTTCGTGCCCGATTCCGTCCACTGGTTGAACGCGAACAGCACCTGCGCGGGATTGAACGCGCCGGGCGTGAAGCGGTGTATCTGCATCGAGCCGTAGCCCTCCATGTTGTCGGAGCGGATGTCGTTCCAGTCGAAGGTGTACGTCTGCGCGGGCGCCCCGGCGATGCCGCTGGCCCCTTCGGAGTAGGAGCTCGGCCAGAACTCGATCCAGCCGTCCACGCCGTCGCCGTCCGCCGGCGTCGTCTCGATGCCGGGCATGTTGCTCGCCACCTTCATGTGCGCCGCAGGGCCCTGGTAGATGGAGAAGAGCGGAACGCCCGCTTCCTCTATCGTGCGGTTGCCAAAGGCGTCCATCGACACCCACAGCCAGCGGACGAGGCCGTGGTACTGGTGGACGCCGTCGTCCTTGCGCTTGATCTCGACGTAGTAGCCCACGCGGCCGATGTTCTCCTCCGCCGCGCCGGTCTCGCCGATGTCGTCGTATGGCACGTAGCCGAGCGTATGGAGCCGCTTGGTGTTGTGCGCCGCCACGTCGAACACGCGGGCGCGCGTGAAGCCGGCGCGGAACGCGGCGGGCACGTTGTTCTCCGCGCCGCTCGTGGTCGGTATGTTCGCCTCGACCTGTCCCGGCGTGAACGCGGGATCGTCCGCGAGCGCGTCGGTGATGGCCTTGCAATAGACGTCGGCCATCTTGTCCTCGCCCGGCCAGTCGGGATGCAGGTCGGTCGCGCTCTGGAAGCTGCCGGTGATGTAGTTGCCCTCGCCGTCGTAGCGGTAGCACGGCGTGTAGAGGTCCGCGAAGTACGCGCGCTTCGCCGGGAACATCCCGCCCTCGATCGCCTCGCGCATCATCGTGTTGTACGCGATCACGCGCGCGTTCTTCGTGGCGTCCGCGATGTCCACCACCGCGCCCGCGATGAACTTCGCCGTCGGCTTCTGCACAAGCACCTTGCAGACGAGGTTGCTCCACACCGGGAAGAGCTCGGCGGGCGTCTTGCCGCCGGAGTTGATGTCGTTCGTGCCGAGCTTGACGAGGACGAAATCGACGTCGCCCGCCTGGTCGAGGAGGTTCTCGATGGCGTCGATCGTGCCGCCGCCGCCGGAGGAGATCAGGCGCTGCCCGCCGACGCCGGAGTGGCTGACCCACTCGTCCGGCATCGCCGCGCCGCAGATGTCGGCGCTCTGGTCGTAGCGGTAGCCCTTCGCGACCGGCTCGTAGCCCGCCGCGGCGAGCTTCTTCATGAGGCCCGTGCGCCAGTTGCCGTACGCGCCGCCGTGCGTGATGGAGTCGCCCACGGGCAGCACGTGTACGCGCTGCTTCGCCGCGCCGTAGTCGAGGTCGAGCCAGAGGCGGCCGCCCGCCTCGAGGTTCTCCGCCCACACCTTCGGGTTGTTGCCGTTCGCGCTCGCCGCGTCGAACACGGCGGTCAGCGCGGCCTCGTCCATGTCGAGCGCTCCGGCGTTCCACGTCATCAGCAGGAAGCGGCCCTTCGTGTTCTGCGCGTACTTGGGCGCAAGCGCGATCTTCGCGCCGGACGCGAACGCGGGCGGCGAGAGAAGGCGGAAGGTGAACTTCGTCGGGTCGTAGGTGAGCCGGCCCGTCGCGCCCACGTCGAGCGTGGAGAGGTAGAAGCCGCCCACGTCGTTGAACGACGCCGCGCCGTCCACCAGCAGGCGGGTGGTGGTGAGCGAAATCGGGTCCCAACCGATGTACGTGAACGCGGGGGACGCGCCCTCCGGCACGAGGATCGACGCATTGGCGAGGCTCGTCGCCGCCGTCCCGTCCTTCTCCCAGTTGCCGACGGTGTTGAACGTCGAATCCGTCGCGCCCGTCCAGACGTAGTCCGCGATGACGGAGCGGTCGGGCGTGGAGCCGTCGTACTTCACCCAGAACTCGATGCGGACGTACGAGTACGCCGCGCCCGAGATGTTCGCCAGGTCGGCGCTGCCCGTCTTGTCTATGAACGTCCAATCCAGTACCTTGGTCGTCTGCCCGTGGTTGCCGTAGTTCGCCAGCGTGCCCATGCCGAGCGCACTCGAATCGGCATTGCCCCAGCGGTTGTAGGCGAAGAGGATTTCGCCGGGCAGAACGCCGTCCGGTTCCGCGAACTTCCGCATCAGCTGGAAGCAGGCGAAGGTGCCGTCTGAGTTGAACGTGTCGTTGAAGCCGAGCACGTTGCCGGTCCAGGGTTCCGTGATCACGTCGCCCGTCCTGTCTGTACCGCCGTAGTTCTGGCAGTTGAACTCGATGTAGCCATCGACGGAATCGTCATTCGCCGGAACCTGCTTCACGCCGCCGAAGTTGCTCCACACGTGGAGCTTCGTGACGGTCTTCTGCTTCTTCTGCGCGGTCGTGACGGGCAGCGCCACGTCCGCCCACGTGGAGCCGGGCGCGTCCATATCGACCCACAGCGCCTGGAGGGCGCCCGTGTCCTTGCGCACGAGCTCGATGTAGTAGCCCACCTTCGCGATGCCCGTCTCCTGCATGGCGGGCGCGTAGGTGTAGGGTATCGCGTAGAGGTTCTGCGAGAACGATGTGGTGTCCGTCGGCTCGATGGTGCGCACGCGCGTGAAGCCCGCGAGGTACGCGGCAGGCACGTTGTTCGTCGCGTCGAGGACGACCGCCGGACGCACCCACGTCGAGGGCGTGTTCTTGCCGTTCGCCGTCGCGAGCGTCGCCAGTTTCGCCTTGATCGCGGCGGCCACCGCCGCGCACTCGGCTTCGGTCTGCGACGAGGTGATGAGCGCGGAGACGTCAACACACTCGACGTCCGCCTCCGACGCGCACCACGAGGCGATGTCGCCGTTGAGCGCCGTCGAGCCGCCGGGGATCGTGCAGGCGATCACGGTTGTCATCGGGAGCGCCGCCTTGATGCGCGTGACGGCCTCCTTGTAGTTCGCGAGAACCGTCGCGTCGGCCACGCCGTCGGCGACGTCAATGTCGCCGCACAGGAACACGGTGAAGTCAGGCTCGTTCGCCGCCGCCGCGTAGGTTTCAAGCCCTTCCAGCACGCCGGCTCGCGTCGCGGACGTCTTGAGCGCAAGGTTCTGCACGCCCGCGTGGCGCTTCCATGCATCGACGCCCGCGCACACCACGTTGGCGTTCGCCGTGCGCCAGCCCGTCATCTTCACGTTCCACCCCTCGGCGGAAAGCGACTGTGCGAGCGGGGCGCGGAAGCAGTACGTGCTGCCGTAGACGTAGCTGCCGCCGAGCGTCCAGATCTTGGTCTCTGGCGCCACCACGATGGAGGAGGTGTCCTTTGTGAGGAAGATGCCCTTCGTTGTCACGACGACTTCGTAGCCCGCCGGAGCGCCCGCCACCTCGACGTCCGCCGCCTCAAGACCCACGATCGTGCCCGCCGAGAGCAGCGTGATGTTCGCGTCGCCCTCCGGGGCCGCCGCGCCCGCCAGGTCGAAGGACGCCTTGCCGGAGCAGTTGATCGTGCCCTCGAACGTGAACGGCTGCGCCCCCGTGAACGTCATGTCCCCGGAGCACTGGATGACGTTCGCCGCGTTCGCGAGGATTGTCCCGCCTGCCTCGACCTCGAGCGTGGTGAACTTCACCGGCTTCTCGCACGCACGCATGTCGAGCGTGCCGCCCGCGTGGATCTTCACGGGCACGGCCTGCGCGGAAATCGCGATCTCCGGCTTGTAGGAGGAATGCGTGGAGCCCATCACCACCGTGCCGCCGAAGATCTCCGCTCCGCGGTCCATGCGCTGGTCGCTGTGGTTGTTCGTGATGTTGAACTTGGCCGCGCCCTTCTTCACGAGCCTCGGGAACGTGCCGTTGTTTGTTATGGGCGCCGCGCAGGTGACGTCCGTCGTCTCGTTGGAGACGAGGAGCGTGTCCGCGATGTAGATCCAGCTCACGGACGTCTCGATCTTCGTCGCGTCGTTGAAGGTGAGGTTGCGCAGGTGCAGCCTGTTGCTGCTCTGCTTGTACGTGGAGCCGCCGTCCATCACGAGGTCGCGCAGATAGACGTCCACGGCGGGCACCTCGACCTTCGAGTCCACGCCGTCAACAACCATATCGACGTTGGGGAGGTTGACGGCGCTGTTGTGGAAGTACAGTCGCCCGCTCGTCACGCGGATCAGGCCTTCGCACGAACTGACGGCGTTGCACAGCCAGAAGGACTTCGCCGCCGGCACGCCGATCGTGAGCGTGTGGCCCGCGAGGTCGAACTCCGTCGCCGCGTAGCTGCTGTTGATGAGGCCGAAGCTGCCGTTCGAGGAATACGCCGTCGCGTCGCCCGTGAGGATGATGCCCGCCAGCTGGGCCGACCCGTTGCCCATGTCCGCGCCGCTGTTGCGGAGCGCGCCCTTGCCGTCAGGGCCCGTGCCCTCGATCGTCAGGACGGGGCAGTTGCCGTTACCGTTCCCCGCCATGTCGTACGTCGCGCCGTCGAGGACGCGGATCGGGTACCCTTTCGCCAGCAGCGACTGCGCACCGAGCGCCAGCGTGCCGGCGGAAACCACCGCGCCGCCGGAGTTCCTGATGTAATTTGCCGCAGTGAACGTGCCCGCGCCCGTCTTGACGATCGTCAACCCGCCATCCACGACGTATGCGACGTTGTCCTTTGCCGCACCCGCGGCGACGTCGATGTGCAGCTCGCCCGCCGCGATGCCGGACTTCACGAGCCGCACGTCGTCGATCAGCGCCGCCGTGTCAAGGCCGAGTTCATACCCCTGGAACGTGAGCGTGTGCTCACCCGCCGTCAGGTTGAGCGTGACGGTCTGCTCCTCGAACACGGTGTTGTTCACCGCGCCCCATGTCCGCACGGGGACGCCGTCGAGATCGACGGACATCTTCTCGCCTGTGTAGCTCGGCCGCGCGGCGAGCTTGAACGTGAGCGTGTATTCGCCCGTCTCCGGCGCGATGAACGTCTGCGCGATCCGCCCCGTCCCCCTCTGCAGGAAGCAGGCGAACAGCCCGTCGATCGGCGTATTGGCGCACCAGGTCGTGCCCTTCTTCGTAAGACCAGCCCCGGTCGTGCCATCCCATCCGGTCGGCTGGAACCCGCCGACGGTGAAGTAGGCGTATGTGCCGGAGAACGTTCCGTCGAAGTTCTCGAAGCTGCCGTTCGTGATGAGGTCCGCGCGCTCGAGGATCGAGTCCGTAATCTTCACGCTGCCGTCGCCCGCGACGTTGTCGAGGTAGAGCGTGTGACCGTTCAGGTCGATGACCGTATCGCTCACGACGTTTATCGTGCCAAGTCCGCGCCAGTCGCAGTCCGCCGTGAGCGTCACGCGACCTGTGCGCGCGCCGAACGTGATCGAGGCCCACGACGGCGTGGCGCCGACGGGGAACGAGAACGCGGCGTTGCCGTCGATGTACGCCGCCGTGCCGGAGTCGGGAACGGTCGTCGCGGGCAGTTCCGCGCCTGTCGCATCCCAGCACTTCCAGTTGGCGGGGTCGGAAAGGTCCGTCACGTCGCCACCGCCGATCCAGTGCGCCGTCGCCGCCCTTCCGGCGTCCGCCGCCGCGAAGGAGTTGAGGCTCGCCGTGGAATCCTGCACCCAGCCCGTGCGCGTGAGCGTGGCGCCCTTCGTGAAGTCGTTCGATTCAAGCTCGTTGGAGTGGACGACGCCGTTCGCGCGGTCGAAGAGCGCGCCCTTGCCGTTCGCCTTGACGACGGGCACGAGGTCGCGCACGACCATGCCGGCGTCCTTCAGCGACAGGGAGTTGAAGGTGTATTTCGACCCCTTCGTGACGGACCACGTGCCAAACACGGCAAGGTCGAGTATCGGATTTGGCTTGCGCTCAACTACGTATGTTTTGCGGGAACCGCCGTGATCGATCTTAATGATGTCTTCGTCAGTCATCTGGAAGCGATAGGAATCCGACGTCGTCGGCGACGAATCGAGAGCCGTGCCCCTGCCGTGCCAGTAGTACTTGTCGCTCTGGATGTCAAGCATGTATGCGGCGCCCTGCCAGGACTGGCCGAAGAGTGTTGCACCGTTGGCGTACGTAAGCCCGCCGATGTGGAAGTCGAACGTCGTGTTGATGTCGGGGATGTACCCCGTGCGGACGGTCTGTCCGCCGGATGAGGTGAAGGAGGCGACTTCGCTTGCGTAGGGGAGGTCGTCCGTCTTCATCAGGAAGAAGCGGTACTTGAGGCCCGTCGCCTGAAGCGCGGCGGGGAGCGTCACGTTCGTCGTGACCGTTTCCGGGGCGATCGTGCCCAGGTCCTCGAAGTTCGTCCACGCGTTCTTGTCCGCACCGCCGTCCGTCTCGCCGTACGCGAGGAAGAGGTTGCTGCCGGACGCGCCGTTGCCGAACGCGAGCGTCGCGGTGGTGGCAGTCTGCTCCGTCACTGCGACGGTCGGGAGGAAGCGGAATGTCGGCGTCATGTCCGTCACGCGGCCGAAGCGCGCGGCGTCGCGCTCCGTGCCCGCGACAAGCGCCGTCTCGGTGCTGCTCGGGTAGAACTTGTCGTTTACCTGGTCGTAGAGGCCCGGCACGTCGTTCGCGTCGAGCGCGGGGATGTAGTCGCGCTGCATAGGATAAGGATCATACCATCCGCCGTTCGCGATCTTCATGCGGTAGAAGTCGAAGGTGGAGTAGTCAGCATTGTTATTGGCGGCGAAGATGCCCATCGGGTTGTTGCCGTCAACGCCGCGCCCATTGTTGACGCGCTTTTCCGTGCCGTCGTAGAAAAGGGTGGCGACGGAGTCATCGCTCATCACAAAACGATAGTCCTTGTTCGCGGCGACGGATATGCCGGTATCAGTGGTTCCGCTGCCGTGGAAATGGAACTTGCTGCTCTGCTGGTTGAAGAGGTAGCGGCTGCCCGTCCAGTTCTGGCCGAAGAACACAGTGTGATGCACGTATGTCACGTTGCCAAAACGGAAGTCGGTGACGGTGCGGCCGTCGGGGACGAGATCGGCGTTCACCCACTGCGCGCCGGTGGAGTGGACCTTGTCGAGTTCCTTCGCCATGGCGAGACCCGTCGTCTGCAGGAGGAAGAAGCGAACCGGACGCCCGTCGCGGAGGGCGGCGGGGACGGCGTAGGTGTACGTCTCCTGCCCGTCGACGATGTCGGCGACCTTCTCGAAGCTCTCCCAGGCGTACTTGTCGTCGTCGCCGTCCGTCGCACCGCTCGCGAGGAAGAGCGCGTGGTTGCGTCCGTTCGGATTGCCGAACGCGAGCGTCACGCTGTCAGCCGTCTTCTCAGCAACGCACACCGTGCGCGGCGGCTCGTAGAGGCGGACGACGCCCGGAAGCGTGGTCGGGCCAAGCCGCGCGCTCTCGGCGAGCGTCTCGTCGGAAAGCGCGCCGTTCCAGATGCGCACTTCGTCGTACTTTGCGTTCGCGTCGATGTCGTTCTTGTAGAACGAGTGGCCGATGTTGAGCGTGTAGGTGCGGAGTTCGGCGATCGTCCAGCCCGTAACCATCGCCCAGCGGTTGCGCACGATGCGGCCCGTATCGGCGTTGCGCTTCGTCCAGTGGACCATCGTGTTGCCGTTGCCCATGTCGCGGTACGACACCGCAATGTGCCATTTCGTGTTGAGCGCGAAGCCGCCGAACGAGTCGTTGACGGAAAGGAGCGTGGATCCGCCCCTCTTGACCTGGAAGGCGTCCTGTCCGGTGTTTGTGCCGCGCACCCAGCTGAGAAGGATGCCGTCCGTCTCGCCGCCGCCCATGTCGAACACGCGGGCGTAGTTCTTGGCAGCGGTCGGCGTCGCCCAGATTTCGATCGTCATGCTGTCGGAAGGCAGGATGTTTCCGCCAACTCCGAGCTCAACGTAGCCGCCGTTGTTGTTGTCGCTCATCTGGTTCTTCGTGCCGCTCATCTGGATGGTCGTGTTGCTGTCCGCCCAGGCGAGCTTCTTGCCCTTGCCCGCAGCGGCGGGACGTCCGGGAAGCGCGTTGTTGTAGTTGCCGTTGAAGCTCCAGCGCTGGCGCAGGTGGACGTAGGCGTTGTCAACGGCCGGCGCGACAGCGACAGTCTCCGGCAGGGAGTTCGGACCGGCCGCCGCGTTCGCGTTTAGCTGCGCGTCGGTGAGCGCGCCGTTCCAGATGCGCACTTCGTCGTACTCTGCGTTGGCGTCATGGTCACCGGAATACTGCGAATGGCCAAGATAGAAGTAAGGCCGGTACAACGCGCCAAGCGCCCAGTTCGGGGCGTTGCCGGAACCGGACTTCTCTATCGCGCCGGTCGTGACGTTGCGCTTCGCCCAGCGAATGTCGCACGAGCCGTCGGACTTCGGCGTGAACACGACGGAAATGTGGTATTGCGTGCCTAGCGAATACGGGAAGAGCGTGTTGTCCTTACGCAGGATCGCAGTGTTGGCATACTTGATTTCCTCAATGTCCTTGTTGATGTCCGTGCCGGTTGACCAGCTCATCGTGAAGTAGTTCTGGTTGTTCGGGCCGTAGTCGAAGATGCGGGAGTAGTTCTTGGTCGCAGTCTGCTTGGCCCAGATTTCGATTGTGGCGGCACCGGGCGGCATGACGTCCATGCCGAGGTTGAGAGAACCGGTGCTGTTGCCTGCGCCGGTCATCTTCGCGACGCCGTCCGCGACGGCGACGTTCGCGCCGACCTTGACGGCCGAGCGTCCGGTCACCGAATCCTTCAGGTCGGTGTTGAACGTCCAGCGGTGCTTCAGCGCCGCCGTCGACGTCTTCGTCTCGTCCGCGCGCCCCGCGAGCGGAACGACCGCACTCGCCGCGACCATCGCCGCGAGCGCCAGTGTCGATATGCGTAGTTTGCTCATGCTTGTTCTCCTTGGTTAGTTAGATTGTAAATGGCAGAGGGATAAGTGACCCCACCGCAAAAACTTGCTGTTGTACGCTTGCTGTCTCCGCCTCTGCAACAAGCAAAGGGGAGGCAAGTGTACGACGGCAAGCGCGCCGCCCTGGCCGCGCTACAGCGCGTCCTATGCCATGAGGGGGGGGGGGGTACTTACGTTGTAAACGCGCACGACGCGGCTTTTAACCGCGCTCAAAAGCGACGTTTCGGAACACATCGCCTTCTCAAGATACAATGCGCCTTTTGTCATTCTGCGCGTATGATACCAAAACCCCGCCCCCAAGCGCAAGCCAAAAAGTCACCATATTTTCACATGTTTCACACTCGGATGGTGCGAGCTTTCTCTGCGCTCTCTGCCCCTCTGCGCCTCTGCGTGAGACTTTCAACTATTGACTACCCCTTACTCAGAAACTGAAATTGACTGCAATTTCGGCTGTACCATCGGCGGGTGCGGGAACGGTGAACATCAGCTGGCGGCAACCAGGGTTGGGGGAGTCCCATTTATTCGGGCCTTGTCCGTCGCCGATGGACCAAGCGCCCTTCTGCGCCCCGCACTGGACGAGCGTGATCGTCTTTCCTGCCTGACGAAGCGTCACCTTGTCCCCTTCGATGGTCGGCTCGGCGCGCGTCATCATCGCCCAGCGGATCTTTCCGCCCGGCCTCACGCCCGCGAATGTATCGCGCAGCGTGTAGCTGCGCCCCGACGCCGACATCTCGCCGCGCCGGACGACCGACGTCGCGTTAGTGTAGAGCGACGAGAGGTCGAGCGTCACCGCGGACGCCGCGCCGTCGCGTTTCACCTCCGTCACCTTCGCGCTTCCCTTCACCCACTGCTGGCAGCCGTCGATCATCGGCACGTTGTGGGCCCAGGTTCCGAGGCGGAACAGCGTCCAGCGGTCTGAATTCTGCGCATTGCTCCAGAGGTTCATCCCCATGGCCTCGATCCTGTGGTACGGCTCCGCGCCGATGTCCACCGCCCAGCGCACCTTCTCGCTCTCAAGCACGAACGACCCGCCGTCCATGTGTCCGTGCGGACCAGACGGCGACCCGCCCTTCAGCCCCACGAACATCGCCTTTTCATCGTCCCAGCTCGAACGCTGGATCGTGATTGGCACTGGCCCCTTAGCGTCCCACACGAGCGATGCCTTCGGCTTCAACCCCGATGGAACATCCTGCACCCAGAAGAGCGCGAGGGGGAACATCCTGTTGCCGCGGAAACGACGTGGGGAAGGACGCCGTGTGGCAACGTAGCGGCGGTATGCGCCAAGCTCGAAGTAGGGAAGGATGTCTGGCCGGTTGAAGCGCTTCGCGAACCACCATGTCGCATAGCACGTTCCGCGTCCCGCCCCGCCATCCGCATAGTTGAACACCTCGCCGCTCGGCCCGGTAACGAGATCTAGGTACGCGCCCGTCTCGGCGAAACCCGGCATGGACGCAAGGCCGAAGTCGCTTCCGAGCGTCCCCTCCAGAAGCGCCATAGCGACGACGTTGAACTCAAGACCGTAGCTCCAGTAGCCAGGACCTTCTGGGTAGTTCCCGTTCGGGGCGAGCGCTTTCATTGATATCGGCAGCTTGTCGATGCAGCGCTGGACAAAGCACGCCGTCTCGGTGGGATTCTCCTCGGCGAGCGCGAGCGCGCCTGCGAGGATGCCTGCGTGGCAAACCTGCCCCCAATTGTTGTGCGCGCGAATCCACCACAACGGCTGGCGCGAGGCTTCGAGTCCGCAGCGGCGGAGTCCAGCGGCGATCTCCTTGCGCACGGCCTCGTCCATGTCATTGTAGAGCCAATCGTAGCCGATCGCGACGGCAAGCGTCATCTCGCCGACGTCGAGGAAGTGCGACGGATTCCAGTCCGAGAACGCGCACACGGCGCGCATTTCGGCGATGGCGCGGTCGAGGTGCGCCTTGTTGCCGTAGAGGCGGTAGGCGAGCGCGAGGGTGTTGATGCGGTAGAGCGCGGTGCGGCTCACGCCCAAGAGGCGTTTCCCCTCCTTGATACGCTCGCAGGGCTTCGCACTGAGAATCGGGTCCGCCGTCGCGCGGATGAACTCCGCGCCTGCCGTGAGAAGCTCCTCTTTGCCGAGCCGTGCCTTCAGCGCCGCGAAACCGCGCGCATCCGCGAAAAGCCTGGGGTGCGGACGCTTCGCGGCCTCTTCCACGGCGCGTGCGATTTCGGGCCGCGCCGCCGCGGGTATTCCATTTCCATTTTTCGGATTTGCCGCAACCGCCATGGCGGCAAATGTCAAGCATATCGCAATTGCTGTCTTCTTCATGGCACTTACTAAACCTTTCCGTTGAATCGGTGCCGCATCCTAACTCAAACCTCTTCGCTCAACAGACACTCGCCGCCGTGTGGCGTTAGGCGAGGACGGCGTCGAGGATCACGTCGAGGGACGGCGCGTCGAGCTTCTCGACGGCGCCGAGGTCTACGGCCTTGGCGTATTCCGGGTCGATCGGCAGCGAGGCGACGGCGGCGATACCGTGGCGGGACGCGAGCTCGCCCGCGCGGCTCGGACCGAAGATGCGGTGTTCCGCGCCGCAGTCTGGACAGCGGAACACGCTCATGTTCTCCACGAGGCCGAGCACCGGAACGTCCATCATCCCGGCCATGCGTACGGCCTTTTCGACGATGAGCGAGACGAGGTCCTGCGGCGAGGTCACCACCACCGCACCCGTGACGGGCAGGCTCTGGAACACGGTGAGCGGCACGTCGCCCGTCCCCGGCGGCAGGTCCACGAACATCACGTCCACGTCGCCCCACGCGACGTCGCTCCAAAACTGCTTCACGGCGCCTGCGATGACGGGGCCGCGCCACACGACGGGATCGGCGGGGTTCTCCACGAGGAAGTTCAGGCTCATGAGCGCGATGCCGCTTTCGCTCCGGCACGGCAGGATGCCCTCGCCGTCTGACGTCGCCCGGTCCTTCACGCCGAAGGCGGTGGGGATAGACGGGCCCGTGATGTCCGCGTCCAGCACGGCCACCTTGAGTCCGCGTTTCTGCGCCTGTACGGCGAGAAGTTCCGTCACGAGGCTCTTCCCCACGCCGCCCTTACCGCTCATAACCGCGATTACGCGCGCCACGTGCGAGCGCGCGTTCGCCGGCGCGGCGAATCCGGCCGGCTTCTCGCCGTTGCATGTTCCGTCTTTCTTCGACGCGCAGGATGCGCAGTCATGATTGCAATCAGACATTTTTTCCTCGTAGTTGGTAGTTGGTAGATGGTAGTTGGTGGATGGTAGTTGGTAGTTTACTTGCCCTTTTCCCTCCACCGACGGTGGGCCCAGAGATACTGTTCGGGGTATTTGCGGATCGCCTCGCCGAGGCGGTCGTTGAGAAGCTGGGTGACGGCGGCGCGGTCGGCGTCCTTGGGGAAGCGGATGGGCGGACCGCCCACGAGGCGGTAGTGGTAGGGGGCCACACGGACGAAGGACCCCACCACAACGGGATAGCCCGTGCGGATCGCGAGACGCGCGGCGGACGAGAAGGTCCTGGCCGGACGCCCGAGGAACGTAAGGGGCAGGCCTTTCGACGTATGCTGGTCCATTAGGATCGTCATCGCCGCTCGGTCCTCCACCCACTTGCGCAGGATCTCTGGGGTAAAGCCGTGGTTCTTGTCGATGATCGTCACGGGGCCGCGGAAGTGGTGGTTCTTCATCCAGTTCGCGACGAGCTTGTTGTTCATCACGCGGGCGATGGCGATCATCGGACGCGCGAAGGAGAGGAGGTTCGTGGCCGCCTCCCACACGCCGTGGTGCGCGCTCACAAGAATAATGGGTGTGTCGGTCTCCTCCAGGAGCAGACGCACCGCGTCGGGATGGCCCTCCGAGACGTCCAGGTGCTCGCGCCAGTTCTCGCGCGTGATCACATGCGGAACGCGCAGCGCCTCGCAGACGTGTCCCGCGAGGTGCCCCCAGCTCACGCGCGCGATGCGCAGCGCCTCCTTGGGGTCGTCGGTGATGCCCGCCTTGAGGATGTTCTCCACCGCGATGCGCTTCCTGCGCGGGAAAAGCCAGAAAATGGCCCGCGCGAATGCGCTGCCGAAACCATAGGCTTTTCTGTCCAGAAAATTCATGGCGGGAAGTATATCATTTCCGCCCCATCGGCGCAACCGCTGTAATGGCCGATAAACAAAAACCCCGCCGTAGTCGGCGGGGTTTTCGTATTACTTCGTAGGCTTCGGGGATTAAGCCTCGAAGTGGTAGACGTCGCGCTTGTGGTACTTCGTATGGAGGAGGTGGTGGGCCTTCTCGCCGCCCTGCGCGCCGGTCTTGCCGTCGAGGTAGTCCTTGTAGAGGGCCGTGACCTCGGGGTTGAGGTGGCTCATGCGGAGCGTGCACTTCTCGTCGTCCGTGTAGATGCCGGCCGTACGCTGCGCGCGGACCTCGTCCGTCGCGAGGCAGGGCTGGCCGCCGCCGCCGATGCAGCCGCCGCGGCACGCCATCACCTCGATGAAGTCGTAGCGCGGCTTGACGCCGTTCCTGCGGTCTTCGCGGATCTCGTTGATGATCTTCTCCACGTTGCCCATCTGGTGCGCGACGGCGATGTTCACCTTCGTGCCCTTGATGTCGATCGTCGCGGTCTTGACGCCGTCCATGCCACGCACCGCCTGGAAGTCGATGCTCGGGGGCTGCGCCTCGCCGGTGATCAGGCAGTACGCCGTGCGGAGGGCCGCCTCCATCACGCCGCCCGTCACGCCGAAGATCGTGCCCGCGCCCGTGTAGGCGCCGAGCAGGTCATCGGCTTTCTCCTCGGGGAGGTCGTTGAAGTCGATGCCGGCCGCCTTGATCATGCGGGCGAGTTCGCGCGTGGTGAGCACGACGTCCGTGTCCTGCTGGCCGGTGGCGGACATGTTCTCGTCGCGGCTGATCTCGTACTTCTTCGCCGTGCAGGGCATGATCGAGGTCATGTGGATCTTCTTGGGATCGACGCCGTTCTTGTCGGCCCAGTAGCTCTTGGCGAGCGCGGAGAGCATCTGCTGCGGGGACTTGGCGGACGAGAAGTTCTCCGTGAAGTCGGGGGCGTACTTCTCCATCCAGTCGGTCCACGCCGGGCAGCAGCTCGTGAGAAGCGGCAGCGTGCCGCCCTCGGTGAAGCGCTTGATGAACTCCGTGCCTTCCTCCATGATCGTGACATCGGCGGAGAAGTTCGTGTCGAACACCTTGTCGAAGCCGATCATGCGCAGGGCCGCGTAGATCTTGCCCGTGGTGAGTTCGCCCGGCTTCATGCCGAAAGCCTCGCCCACCGCAACGCGCACGGCCGGGGCGATCTGCACGAGGCAGGTCTTCTCCGGGTCCTGAAGCGCGGCCCACACCTTCGCCGTCTCGTCGTTCTCGTAGATCGCGCCCACGGGGCAGTGCGCGGAGCACTGTCCGCACTTGATGCAGGGCGACTCCGCGAGCGGCACGCCGGCGGCGGGCTGCATCACGGTCTTCTCGCCGCGGCCGATGAACTCGAGCGCCCACACGTTCTGCATTTCCTGGCAGACTTCCGCGCAGCGTCCGCACTTGATGCACTTGTCCGGGTAGAGGACGATCGACGGCGTGGACGTATCGGGCTCGTGGTGGAGCACTTCCTTCGGGAACGGGTTCTCGCGGATGCCGAAGTCGGCCGCGAGGCTCTGGAGCTCGCAGCGGCCCGATCGCGGGCACTGCAAGCAGTCGTTCGGGTGGTTCGCGAGGATGAGCTCGAGCACGGTCTTGCGCACCTGCACGATGTCGGGATCGTGCGTGACGATGTGCATGCCCGCCGTCGCCTCCGTGCAGCACGCGCGGAGCAGCTTCGGGCTCGGCACGAGCTTGCCGTTGTCGGCGGGGTTGCGGCTCGGGACGAGCTGGCGCACCACGCAGATGCCGCAGCTCGCACCCGCCCGGAGATCGGGGTGGTAGCAGAGCGTGGGGATCTTGATGTGCGCGGCCTTCGCCGCGTTCAGGATCGAGGTGCCCTTCGGAACCTCAACGGTCTTGCCGTTGATTTCAAGGGTGATCATTTCAGTTTCCATTGCTGTAAGCCTTTCTTTCTAGATTTGCTAGATGTTCTAGAAGTTCTAGGTTTTCTAGAACCTCTAGATCGCACCTCACCCGTGGCTAATCGCGCCGAACTTGCAGTTCAGCTCGCACTGGCCGCACTTGATGCACTTCGCCGGGTCGATCACGTGCGGCTGCTTCACCGTGCCCGTGATCGCGTTCGCCGGGCACTTGCGCGCGCAGAGCGTGCAGCCCTTGCACTTGGCCGGGTCGATCTTGTACTGGATGAGCTTCGTGCACTTGCCGGCACGGCACTTCTTGTCGTTGATGTGCTCCATGTACTCGTCCATGAAGTAGCGGAGCGTGGAGCGCACCGGGTTCGAGGCCGTCTGGCCGAGGCCGCAGAGCGACGCCTTGTTCATCGCGTCGCAGATGGCCTGCATGTCCTTGATGTCCTGCTCGGTGCCGCGTCCGTCGGTGATCTTCTTGAGGTAGTTGAGGAGCTTGCGCCCGCCGATGCGGCACGGCGCGCACTTGCCGCAGCTCTCGTCCACCGTGAAGTCGAGGTAGAAGCGGGCCACGTCAACCACGCAGTCCGTCTCGTCCATGACGATCAGGCCGCCGGAACCCATGATCGAGCCGATCTTCGCGAGCGACTCGTAGTCGATCGGCGTGTCGAGGAACTGGGGCGGGATGATGCCGCCGGAGGGACCGCCCGTCTGGGCCGCCTTGAACTGGTGGCCACCGCGGATGCCGCCGCCGATGTCGAAGATGATCTCGCGGAGCGTCGTGCCCATCGGCACCTCGATGAGGCCCGAGTTGTTCACCTTGCCCGTGAGCGCGAACACCTTCGTGCCCTTCGTCGTCGCGGTGCCGATCTTGTTGAACCAGTCGGCGCCCTTGTTGATGATGACGGGGATGTTCGCGAGCGTCTCGACGTTGTTGATCACCGTGGGACGTCCCCAGAGGCCCTTCACGGCCGGGAACGGCGGACGCGGCTTCGGCATGCCGCGGTTGCCCTCGATGGACTGGAGGAGCGCCGTTTCCTCGCCGCACACGAACGCGCCCGCGCCGAAGCGGAGCTCGATGTCGAACGAGAAGCCCGATCCAAGGATGTCCTCGCCGAGGAGGCCCAGCTCATGCGCCTGCTTGATGGCGATCTGGAGGCGTTCGATGGCGAGCGGGTATTCCGCGCGGATGTAGATGAAGCCCTTCGAGGCGCCGATCGCGTAGCCGGCGATCGTCATGGCCTCGAGGATGGAGTGGGGATCGCCTTCCAGCGTGGAGCGGTCCATGTACGCGCCGGGGTCGCCCTCGTCGGCGTTGCAGACCATGTACTTCTGGCCCTTCGGCTGCTGCTGGGCGAACTTCCACTTCATGCCGGTGGGGAAGCCCGCGCCGCCGCGGCCGCGCAGGCCGGACTTCAGGATTTCCTCGACCACCTGCTCCGGCGTCATCTCGAAGAGCACCTTCTCGATGGCCTTGTAGCCGTCGCGCGCGATGTAGTCCTCGATCTTCTCCGGATCGATGATGCCGCAGTTGCGCAGCACGATGCGGTACTGCTTCTGGTAGAACGGGATGTTCGCCTCGGCGACGAGCTTCTTCGCCTGCTCGGGGTCGTAGCACAGACGCTGCACCACGCGGCCTTTCACCAGGTGCTCCGCCACGATTTCCTTCACGTCCTCGGCCTTCACCTGCACGTAGAACGTGCCTTGCGGGAGGATCTTCACGATCGGGCCCTGCTCACAGAACCCGAGGCAGCCCGTCACGACCACCTGCACCTTGTCCTTGAGGCCGGCGGCCTCGAGTTCCTTCTTGAACTCCTCGACGACGGTCGTGCCGCCGCCCGAGCAGCACGCCGTGCCGCCGCACACAAGAACGTATGATTCGTATGCCATTGCTGTACTCCTTAGGCGTTCTTGATGATGTCGATCGACGGACGGTCGAGGATCTTGTCGTCGATCAGCTGGTGGCCGACGATGTGCTTCTCGACCACGTCCTTCGCCGTCGCCGCGTCCACGTTGCCGTAGATCACCGTGGGCATGCCCGGGACGACGACCTCGACGGTCGGCTCCGAGTGGCACAGGCCCATGCAGCCCGTCTGGCGGATGAGGACGTTCGTGAGGCCCTTCTCGTTGATCGTGTTCACGAGCGCCGTGAACGTGTCCTTGGCGCCGGCGGCGATGCCGCACGTGCCCATGCCCACGATCACCTGCACGTCCTTGTTGGACGCGTCGCGCATTTCCATCGCCTGCTGCTTCTCCTCGCGCATCTTGCGCAGGTCTGCCAATGTCAACTTTGCCATTTTCTTATTCCTTTCAGCCTTCAGCACAGTACTTCGCAATGATGTTCTCGACGTCCTTCGTCGAGAGCTTGCCATGGACCTCGCCGTTCACGACCGCCACCGGCGCGAGGCCACAGCAGCCGAGGCAGCGCACCGCCTCCACGGAGAACATGCCGTCCGGGGTCGTCGCGTTCAGGCCCACGCCCAGCTGCTTCTCGAACTCCTTGAGCACGTCGTCGCCGCCACGCAGGTAGCACGCCGTGCCGAGACACACCTGGATGTTGTACTTCCCGGCCTTCCGCAGGCGGAAGAAGTTGTAGAACGTGATGACGCCGTAGATCTTGGCCAGCGGCACGCCCAGGATCTCGCTCGTCTCGATGGCGATTTCGCGGGGAATGTAGCCGTAGGTCTGCTGCACACGGTGCAGCACCATGATCAGGTTGCCTGGTTTGGCCTTCCACTCCTCGATGAACGCCCGCAGCTCGGGCGTCATCTTCTCTAACTCTTTGCTCATGTTTCTTCTTCCTTTATTAGGGATGAAATTCTGCTCCTGCTCGGATAGGTGGTAATTATCTCACATTACCCCCCAGTTAGGCAAGGATAAGATTTTAGGGCTCAGCCGATTTCACGGCTTGCACTTTTCTTGATGAATCCAGTTGCTCTTGATGAATCCAGTTGCGCAGCCAGACCGAATATGGTAAATTCTTTTGCATGAAAACACGCACCATTCTCCTCTGCGCTGCATTGGCGGCGACAATCCCGGCGACAGCGGCGCACAGCTACTTCGTCATCTTCGACAACTTCCTGCGCGTTCCCGCGTACTGCTACCCGCTCCCGGCAGGCTGGACCGGCATGGGCTGGATCAAGTGGGAGATCCCCTTCAAATTGAATCCGAACATAGAGTGCACCATACTGATAAACCCGTCAGAACGGCGCATCGTGCAGATGGTGAGCAGCATCAACAAGGGTTCGTTCGTACTTGAGCAGACGGGCAACATCTACTCCGACGCGAACGCCATGGCCGCCCATCTGGCACGGCAGATCAACTCGTCCATCGTCGTTCCCGGCCTCGCCAACTTCCGGCCGAAGTACGGACGCTTCAGCGACGACATCCCGCCGCGGTTACGGCAGGTCATCGACGCCGCCTTCTCCATCAGCAGGACCGCGCAGTTCAAGAAGGCGTTCAAGGTGGAGTGCTTCTTCGACTGCGAGTACAACGGCGCGAAATGCGAGGCGCTCTACGAATACGTCTGCGCGTTCACCGCGACGCAGATCCGGCCGAACCTGCCGACGATTGCGACGGCCGCGGAGCACAACACCCTCTTCACGATCGCGCCGCCCGGCGAACTGGCCGCGACGAAGAAAATCGGCGGACGCCTCTTTGCCAGACGATTCGTGAACCGGTTCTGGAAGACCGCCGAGGACCGCATGATCGCGGCGATGATCAAAGGCAAGATGATCGGCATGAACGAAGGCATGGAGCTCATGCGGCAGTCTCAGGCTGAGAACCAGCGCATCATGGACGAACTCCGCAAAAAATGGAGCGAGGTGATCCGCGAGGTGAAGACGGTGGACAACCCGCTCTCGCCCGGCGACAAGATCGAGCGCCCGATCTACTTCGACCATTCCCTGATCAACTCGCGGCAGGACGCCTTAATCATGAGCGACCGCAACCTCGATCCGCACGAAGTCGAAAAACTCGTCGGACAGGGCTTCTGGACCGCAGTTGATTAACCGTTAGGTGTAGCGAAGGACTTCGTCGACAGTCGTGTAGCCGTCGAGGATCGAGCGGACGCCGTCCTCGCGCATGGTGCGCATGCCGAGTTCGCGGGCCTTCTCGCGGATGATGAGCGTGGGCGAGCGCGCGTTGATGAGCTCGCGGATCGGGTTCGTCACGCGCAGGTACTCGAAGATCGCCTTGCGGCCCTTGTAGCCCGTGCCGTTACAGGTCTTGCAACCCTTGCCGAAGTAGAACGGGCGTCCGCCGATCTCGTCGCGCGTGAGGTTGATGCGGTCGAGCGTCTCGTCGTCGGGTTCGTAGGGGGTCTTGCAGTCGCGGCAGCAAGTACGCAGGAGTCGCTGGCCGAGCACGGCCTCAAGGGTGGAGGCCACCATGTAGGGAGCCACGTTCATGTCCACGAAACGCATGACGGCGCCGGCGGCGTCGTTCGTGTGGAGGGTGGAGAACACGAGGTGGCCGGTGAGGGCCGCCTGGATGGCCACCTCGGCCGTCTCGAGGTCGCGGATCTCGCCGATCAGCATGATGTCGGGGTCCTGACGCAGGAAGGCGCGGAGCACCTTCGGGAACGTGTTGCCGACTTCGTGGTTGATCGGCACCTGCACGATGCCGTCCACGTCGTATTCGACAGGTTCCTCGGCGGTGAGGAGCTTCGACTCGATGGAGTTGATGCGGCGGAGAACGGAGTACAACGTGGTGGTCTTTCCTGAACCGGTCGGACCCGTCACCACGATGATGCCGTTCGGCTTCTCGATGTCGATTGTAAGCTGCTCGTACACGTCTTCGGCAAGGCCCACGTTTTCAAGGTCGAGCGACGTGGCGCTCTGGTCGAGAATACGCATAACCACCGACTCGCCGTGCGTAGTCGGAAGGCACGACACACGAAGGTCGACGGGGCGTCCCGCCACGGTGATCGCGATGCGTCCGTCCTGCGGGATGCGGCGTTCGGCGATGTTGAGGTTCGCCATGATCTTGACGCGCGAGATGATGGCGGGTGCCATGGAGACGTCCGGAGCCTTCACCTCGTAGAGCGCGCCGTCCACGCGGTAGCGGATCTTGAAGTCCTTTTCGAACGGCTCGATGTGAATGTCGGCCGCGCGGTCCACCACGCCCTGGTAGAGGATCATGTTCACGAACTTGACGACCGCGTTGGAGTTCGCGGCGGCGTCGAGCGCGGCGACGTCATTGGGGTCGCCCCTCAGCGACTCGTCGGCGTCCATGCCCGCGCCGATGGACTCAAGCATGTCGGTGACGGATTCGGAAGAGTCGCCGTAGTGCTGCGCGATGCGGTCGTTGAGGTCCTTCTCGCGCGCCATGACGAAGCGCACTTCCTTCGAGAGGGCGAACGTCACTTCGTCCGAGACGCGCGGGTCCACGAGATTCGACGTGGCGAGCGTGACGGACGTGTCGTCAACTCCCACGCAAAGCACGTTGTACATGCGCGCGATGGATGCAGGGATCGCGTTCACCACGTCGCTGCTCAGTTCCATGCTCGCGAGGTCGACTACCTCGCAGCCCTGGTAGGCGGCCATCATGCCGAGGAGGCTGTCCTCGTCAATGTACCCGCCGTCCACGACGATCTCGCGTACGGTCTTGCCAGCTGCGTTGCGCTGCTCCTCGCGGATCGTCTCGACCGCTTCCTGGTCTAGGACCCCGTTCTTTACGAGGAGATCCAACAATGGATCAAAATGCTCGGACATTTAGCGGCGCCCCATTTCTTCCTTGAGCTTGGCAACCACGGTGTCGGGGTCCTGGCTCTTGGTGATGAGCTCGTCGTAGGAGATGAGCCCCTGCTTGTAGTGGCCCATGAGGCAGGCGTCGAGCGTGACCATGCCGAACTTCGCGCCGGTCTGGATGTCGGAGCGGATCTGGAAGGTCTTGTTGTCGCGGATGCGGCTGCGGATGGACGGCGTGGCGAGCATGATCTCGAACGCGGCGATTCGGCCGTGTACCTCGCCGTTCGCGTCGAGCTTCGGCAGGAGGATCTGCGAGATCACGGCCTGGAGGCCGACGGAGAGCTGCGTGCGCACCTGTTCCTGCTGGTCGGTGGGGAAGGCGTCCACGATACGGTCGATCGTCTCAGCCGCGCCGGTCGTGTGGAGCGTGCCGAACACGAGGTGGCCCGTTTCAGCGGCGGTGATGGCCGCGCCGATCGTCTCAAGGTCGCGCATTTCGCCCACGAGGATCACGTCGGGGTCCTGACGCAACGCGCGGCGGATGGCCTCGGCGAAGCTCGGCACGTCCGACCCGACCTCGCGCTGCGTTACAAGCGACTTGCGGGACGTGTGGTAGAATTCGATAGGGTCTTCGATCGTGATGATGTGTACGCCGCGCTCGCGGTTGATCACGTCGAGCATTGACGCGAGCGTGGTGGATTTTCCTGAACCCGTCGGACCGGTCACGAGGATGAGTCCGCGCGGCTTGAAAAGCAGTTCCTTCACGGACTCCGGGAGGCCGATCTGCTCGAGCGTAAGCAGGGTCGAGGGAATCATACGGAGCACGCAGCCCCAGCGCTTGCGCTCCTTGAACACGGAGACGCGGAAGCGCGTACCGTCCTCGTGCGCGATGGCGAAGTCCGCGCCGCCGTTCTTCTCGACCTCGGCGGACTGCTCGGGCGTCATCATCTCGTGGCAGAGCTTGAACGTGTCCTCCTCCGTGAACGCCTCGTCCGCGATAGCCACGAGCTCGCCGTGGACGCGGAGCTCGGGCGGCATGAACGCGCGTACGTGCAGGTCGCTCGCGCCTTCGTCGATCGTCGCCTGCAGAAGATCCTGCATCGTGATTTCAGTTGCCATTTCTAATCCCTTTCACTTTACACTTTTCACTCGCTAGTCCGCGTCGCCCATCGTCGCCTGCAAAACCTCCTTCAGGGAGGTCATGCCGGAGGCGACCTTGAGCATTCCGTCTTCGCGCAGCGTGCGCATGCCCATCTCTCGCGCGCGTTCACGCAACACAGAGGACGGCGCATGGTCGAAGATCAGACGCTGGATGGTGTCGTCGATTTCAAAAATCTCGAAGATGCCCTTTCGGCCCTTGTAGCCGCCGTTGCACTTCGAGCAGCCGCGCCCGATGTACATGCGCTCGGGCGCGGTCTTCGCAATCGCGCCGAGCATCTTCATGTCGCGCTCCGTGGGCGTGTACGCCTCCTTGCAGTTCGTGCAGATGGCGCGCACGAGACGCTGAGCCATCGCGGCGCGCACGGCGGACGCAACTAGGAACGGCTTGACGCCCATATCGGTGAGACGCGTCACGGCGCTCGGCGCGTCGTTGGTATGCAAGGTGGAGAACACAAGGTGGCCCGTGAGCGCCGCTTCCATCGCGATGTCGGCGGTCTCATCGTCACGGATTTCGCCGATCATCACGATGTTCGGCGCCTGACGCAGAATGGAGCGCAACGCGGCCGAGAAGTCGAGGCCCACGTCGCGGTTCACTTGCACCTGGTTGATGCCGCTCATCTGGTATTCGACAGGGTCCTCGACGGTGATGATCTTCTTGTCGGGCGTGTTGATCTGCCCGAGACAGGCGTACAGCGTCGTGGTCTTGCCAGAGCCGGTCGGGCCCGTCACGAGCACCACGCCATCGGAGAGGTGGATCAGTCGCTCGAACTTGTTCTGGTCGTCGGAGAGGAAGCCGAGCTGCGGCAGGCCGAGCGCGAGGTTTGACTTGTCGAGAATACGCATGACGATCGACTCGCCGTGGTTCGTCGGCACGGTCGACACACGCAGGTCGAGGTCGCGTCCGCCCACGTTGATCTGGATGCGTCCGTCCTGCGGAATGCGCTTCTCGGAGATCTTGATCTTCGACATGATCTTGAAGCGTGAGATTATCGCGCCCTGAAGGCGCTTCGGCGGCGAGTCCATCTTGCGGAGCGCGCCGTCGATGCGGTAGCGCACGCGGAACTCCTTCTCCATCGGCTCCAGGTGGATATCGGACGCCTTCATCTTGATCGCGTTGGAGAGGATGAGCGAGCAGAGGCGGATCACGGGCGTGTCGTCGCCGCTGCCCTCGCCGCCGTCGTCGCCGCCGAACTCGTCGTCGCCGCGCGTCACGATCTGCTCGCCGCCGGTGGGATAGAGCTTCTCCATCACGGCCTTGACTTCCTCGGACGGCGCGAGCACGGCCTGCACGTCCTTCCCCTGCAACACGTACCGCAGCGAGTCGATCGCGTCGTAACCCATCGGATCGGAGAGGACCACGGTCACGCTGTCCGCGTCCTTCATCACCGGCGCAACGCCGTACTTGTGGGCAATCTCCGGCGAAATCTCCTTCGCCACCTCCGCGTCGATCGCGGCGGGGTCGATGCTCACGTACTTGATGCCGAACTGGTCGGCAATCGTGCCAAGCACGTCGTCCTCCGTCACGACGCCCGAGGCGACGAGCACGTCAAGCGTGGTCTCGTTGCCCTCGCGCATCGCCGTGGAGGCGGCTTCGAGCTGCTCGGCCGTCACATACCCCGCTTCACGCAGGAGCTGCAACACATATTCGTCATTCGATGTCATGGCTGTCGGCGCATATTGTAGCGAAAGATTTGCGCACGCGCAAGCACAATGTCACCATCGCGTCACATCGCCGGCGAAGTGCGGCACCACGAGGTCGTGCGTGCCAGTGCAGAAGCAGTCGATCGCAAGCACTGCGTCCGTGGCGGATTCGGGAACGGCGCAGTCCTTCTTCGCAGACCGCTTTCCGCCGCCGTCCACACGGTCCAGCAACGCGCCCTTCTCGTCGGAGAGAACCAGATGCGTGGAGAACTGGAAATTGGTCACGGCGCCGCCGCGCCTGCCATCCGCGAGCTCAACCCTCCAGTAGAGTCGTCTCGGACGCGGTCGCAGGCTCAGGTGTTTCGTGAAACGAACGGTATGCGCCGCAGCGTGTTCGATGCGGAACACCTGCGCGTTCCTCTTCTCGTTGTACTCGATCACAACCTTTTGCTCCTCCGGCACCTCGAACGCGACCTGCCAGCCGTCCGCGAGATCACGGTGCGGACCGAACGCGAGTTCGGTCGCCGACTGCGCGGGCGGCGGAGGAGGCGACACCTCCTGAACTGGAAGTTCAGCGACGGCTGACGCGCCGTCTTTGGAGATCAAGCGGGCAATGTAAAAGGTATAGGACAAGACTCCTGCAATCGCCAGCAAGCCGATGGCTATGAGCCAGCCTGCCCATCGGGGGAGGCGATCGCCTCGGCGAGTCGACCCTGCCACCGGATTTTCCGGTTTTTCCGGTTTTTCCGGAATTTCCGGTTTTCCCGGAATTTCCGGAACCCCGAACTTGGCGTTACCGCGAACCGCCGGGCGGCGGCGCTCCGCCGCGCGGGCGAGCATCCACGGCGCTTCGTTCAGGCCCTGTCCGTGCATCTTCGCGGCGTAGGAATCGAGGTCGAACGGCAGCGTGCGAAACTCGACCGTATGCTCCACGTCGTCATAGATGCAGTAGCTGCTCCGACAGTCCCCGCTCCGTGGATACCCCACGCTGCCCGGGTTCACGATGTATCGCTTGCCGTCCTCCAGCGTGAAATCCGCCGCGTCAATGCGGTGCGGCGTGCCGCTCGCGCCCAGCACAAAGATGCCCGGCTGGTGGGAATGCCCCACGAACAAGAGCTGTTCCGTGCGCGCCTCCCATGAGGGGAGGGCATCCTGCGGCTCAAGGATGTAGTTGAAGTTTTCGGGATTGGAGAAGTCGCCGTGCGCGCACGCAAAGCCTTCGAACGCACAGGTGTAGGGTAGATGATTGAGCCAGTCTATCGCTTCCTGCGTAACCGCGGCGCGGTGGCGCTGGACAGCCTCCGCCGCGAAATCAGTGAAATCCTCCACGGGAAAACGCCCACACACGGCGTCGTCGTGGTTGCCCGCAAGGCACACGTGCGCGCGGCGGTAGACGATTTCAAGCGCGGCGACGGGTTCGGGGCCGTAGCCCAGCACGTCGCCGAGACAGATGATCTTCTCGGCCTGCGCGTCGGCGGCGTCCGTCAACACCGCACGCAGCGCGGCTTCGTTCGCATGGACGTCGCTGATGATCGCGTAGCGCATAGACGCTCCGCGTTAGAGGGCGCTGCCGGGCACGAACGTGCCCACGTCGCGTCCGGAGAAGATCGACTGGAGGATGTGCGGCGTCGCGGCGTTCGCGATCACCACGTGCGCGCCCGACTGGGCGGCGTTCTTGACGGCCTTGAGCTTGGAATCCATGCCGCCCTTGGAAAGAGAGCCCTTCTGCCCGGCACGCACGAGCTTCATCGCGTCGCGGATCGAGCCGATGGACGGCACGCGCCGTCCGGCGGCGTCGAGAAGGCCGTCCACAGTCGTGAGGAGCACGAGCGCGTCCGCACGCACGAGCTTCACGATGAGGGACGAGAGCCAGTCGTTGTCGCCGAACGTGAGTCCCTTGAGCTCCTCGTCCGCCACCACGTCGTTCTCGTTCACGACGGGCACGATGCCCGCGCGCACGAGATGGTCGAGCGAACGGCGCACGTTCGCGGCGCGCCGACGGTCGTCGAAGTCGGCGTGCGTGAGCAGCACCTGGCCGATCTTCACGCCCGCCGCGCCGAAGAGGTTCTCGTATTCGGAGATGAAGCGCGCCTGGCCCACGGCCGCGCACATCTGAACGTCGTTGACCTGCGTGGGACGCGCCTTCAGCCCCAGCGCCTCCACGCCGGCCGCGACCGCGCCGGAGGAGACGAAAATCACCTCGAGGCCGGACTTGCGCAGTTCGCAGAGCTGGCCAACGAGACGACGGAGCGCCCGGTAGTCCGGACGCCCCGTCTTCGTGGCGATCGAGTGCGTGCCGACCTTGACGACCACGCGGCGCACGTCCTGGAGGGACGCGCGCTCGCGGGCGACCGTGGAACGGGACGCCGTCATCGCCGTTACGCTCCGAGCTGGAGGCGGACGAAGCGCTTCACCGTGATCGGCGCGCCAAGCGTCTTGGAGACGCCGTCGAGGTACTTCTCGACCGTCACTTCGCCGTCGGCCACGTAGTCCTGCTTCAACAGGCAGATCTGCGTGCAGAACTTGGCGGCCATACCCTTCTTGATGCCCACGAGCGCCTGCTCGGGAGGAAGCTTGCCCTTCTGCTCCTTGAGCGCGTTGAGCTTGATCTCGAGCTCCGCGTCGATCTCGGCCTGCGGGACGTCCTCGGGCTTGATGTACCTGGGCGCGTTCGCGGCGATCTGGAGGCAGAGCATGTGCGCCGCCTCGGCGAGCTCCGGGGCGTCGGCCTTGTCGCAGCCGACTTCCACGAGCACGCCGATCTTGCCACCCATGTGGATGTAGCCGCTCAGCACGCCCGCGCCTTCGAGCGCATAGCGCTCCTGACGGCGGATCTTCACGTTCTCGCCCGTCTTGGTGAGGAGCATCTTGTAGTCATCGTTCAGCGTCTGCTCGATGTCCTTGCCCTCGAGCGCGACCTTCGCCGCGTCGTCGACGAACTTCTTGAAGGCGTCCGTCTTCGCGACGAAGTCCGTCTCGCAGTTCACCTCGGCGAGAGCGAGCGTCTTGCCGTCCGCAGCGGACGCGAGGGCGATGATGCCCTCCTTCGATTCCTTGTCCACGCGCTTCGCGGCAACGGCGAGGCCCTTCTCGCGGAGATACTTGATCGCCTCCTGCATGTCGCCGTTCGTGGCGATGAGCGCCTCCTTGCAGGCGCCCATGCCGGCGGCGGTCGCCTCGCGGAGTTCCTTGATCTGTGCAATCGTGACTGTCATTTCAAACCTCTAACTTTCAGCTCTAAGCTTTCAACTTTACACTTTACATTTTACACTTTACACTTTACACTTTACACTCACTCGGCCTTGGGCGCCTCGGCGGCGGCCACGGCGGCCTCGGCAGCGGCGACCTGCTCCTGGCGCTTGGCGGCAAGAGCCTCCTTCGCCTTGGCCTCGGCGGCCTCCTTGGCGGCGCGCACGGCCTTGCGGGCCTCGGTGGAGAGACCGCTCTTCGCGCCCTTCGCGCGGACGCTCTTGAGGGCGCCCTCGCCCTTCTCCTCGGCCTCGGCCTTGCGAGAAGCGGCGCTCGCCGCCTTGCGCGCGGCGCGCTCGGCCTTCTGCTGCTCCTCACGCTCCTTCGCTTCGGCGTCGCGCTTGGCCTTGCGCTCGGCGGCCACGCGGGAATACTCGTCGTTGGCGCCCTTGATGACCTTCGCGATGCCCTCGACGATGAGCTCGACGCCGCGCACGGAATCGTCGTTGCCCGGAATCACGTAGTCGATCGGGTCGGGATCGGAGTTCGTATCCGTGATTGCGACAATCGGAATGCCGAGGCGCGCGGCCTCCTTGACGGCGTTCAGCTCGCGGCAGACGTCGATGATGAACACGGCGCCGGGACGGTCCACCATGTCCTTGATGCCCGTGAGGTTCTTCTCGAGCTTCGCGAGCTCGCGGCGGAGCATAGAGGCTTCCTGCTTGTGGACGGAGAGCTGTCCGCCGTTCGCCTTGGCGACGGCCTGCAGCTGGCACATGCGCTTCACGCTGCCGCGGATCGTCTGGCTGTTCGTGAGCGTGCCGCCGAGCCAGCGCTCGGTCATGTAGTACTGGCCGCACTCCTCAGCCGCCTGCTTCACGATCTCCTGCGCCTGCTTCTTCGTGGCGACGAACAGGATCTTCTTGCCGTCGAGGATGGTCTTGCGGACGAACTCCGCCGCCTCGTCGAGCATCGTGACCGTCTGCGTGAGGTCAATGATGTGGATGCCGTTGCGCTTGTCGAAGATATAGGGTTTCATCTTCGGATTCCAACGCTTCGTCTGGTGGCCAAAGTGCAGGCCGGCATCGAAGAGATCCTTGAGCGTGAGGCCTGTGGCGGCCGAGGTAGGCATGTCCATTTTTTCTTTTGAACCTTTCTTTTATCCAAGATGGGATAGCGGGCACCCGCCCGTTTTCCCGGTTAATCCGCTTTGGCGCGCGGCCTGGATGGAGCCGCAACGTCGTTCGCTTCCGCACGGCAACGGCCACCCGGCCCTCCCGCGCTCGGAAAACAGGCGGCTATTTTACCAAACCCCCTGCGGTCGCGCAAGGGGGTATTTTTCAGTTTTTCATTTTAGAGTTCTAGGAGTCCTAGAAGTTCTAGCGACTCCGTTCTTACGGTACCATGCGCACTACTCGACCGTCACCGTCCACGGGCCGCCTGACGGCTTCTTGCACGACGCCTCGCCGTAGCCCTTGCCGTCGACCACGAAGCCGGCGACGTTCACGGTGTGCTTCACCAGCTTCTTCTTGCCATTCGACGTTTGCAGCGAATACGCCTTAAATGCCCCCTTGAACAGGCCTGTTTTCGCGGTATAGCCGAGCTTCAGCCCCGAAAGATTGGTCTTGCCCGCCGACTCGTCGACTAGGACGACCTCCGCCTCCCGCCTGATGCCAGACTTATCCGTAGTACCGTCCTTCGCCACCTTCACGCCAGCGGCCTTGGCGAACCGCCACTTGCCGCCGGCCACGGTGAATCCCTCCTCGTAGGGCAGGAGTGCGGACACGAGTTCGCCCGATACGGCCAGGTCGAAGTTCTTGAGCTTGAACGTCCCCTGTCCGCCGCCGGCAAGTGCCCCGCCGATGGCTGCCTCCGCCATGAAGTAGGAGGCGTTCTTGAGCGTGAACGTGCCGTCCAGCGCCATCGCAAACGCCATGGATCCGATCGGAGCCTTGAACGGGATGTACGCCTGCATGGTCCCCACGCTGACGTCCACGCCCTTTGCCGTGATCTTCTTCGCCTTGCCGTCGACCAGCATAGTGGCGGTGGCGGACACCTTCACGGTGTTCTTCTTGCTGACCTTCCCGAACTTCACCTGCACGACGCCCACGAGCGAGTCGCCTCTGTAAAGTGCGCCGCCCAGCGTCTGGGCCTTGGCGAAGTAGGTGTCCGGCCTGCCGGCGATAACCTCGCGCCACGTCGCGTAGAGCGTCGTGTCGGCGGAAAGCGCGATGCTCTGCCCGTCCGCATAGACGGCCGCGCCGCCCGCGCTGGTCGCCCAGCCCGCGAACGCATAGCCGAAGCGGGTGAACGCATTCGCCGCCAGTCCCTGCGCGACGCCCGACGCGAACGTCTGCGCCGCCATCGTGCCAGAACCTCCGTTCGCGACGAAAGTGACTGCATAAGTATTTACCGTGACGGGAGAGACGGATCCGCCGCCCGACCCAGAGCCGCCGCCCGATCCGGAGCCGCCGCCCGTACTATCTTCCGACCAACGGGGGGTAACTGGCTCCGGGGTACGAATCGTGTAGCAACCCGCGTAGACACCGACGTAGCCGGTAGCACCGAAGATGCCTTGAATCTCATACTGTTCATTCGCCGCGTCCCATATCGTCGGGCAGTAGGTGATCGTATCCGGCGCATCCTCCCTGCCTCCATTGTTCTCGCGGTCGTTATCTGGATCGATGATGAACAGCCCCTTCAGGCAAGTCGGGTCTGTCAGCGGTTTCGTCGTGTCGAGCGAATAGCCGCAACACACTACGGCATGGCCGATTGCCCCGACGTCTCCGTACCAGTCGTAGTCGTCGCCGAACATCACGATCATCGGCATAAGACGGTCGGCCTTGGCAAACACGTTTAACAATCTCGTCGCGAACGACGAATCGAAAGCAATTTCGTCGTAATAATCTTGGTAGATGTTTTTCCCCTCAGCCTCGGCACATGTATATGCATCTTCGAAGGAATCTTCAAAGAAGCTGTCGTAGGCGTAGGCATCCTCGTCCGAGTATCCAGCATATTCCGCCCAACCCGCCCATACGAGCGCGTCAACGTCGGAATAATAAACGCACTCGCAATGGTCGTATGCATCAGCGCCACTACCCTTCTCGCAGTCCACGAGACGATCGTCAGCAAATGCGCGGAAGCCATCGCTCCGCAACGTGAAGTCACTCCACTTCAACCCGTAAACGCCGGCGACAACCGCCTCTTCCTCATCGTTTACGAAGAAATACGAACCGTAGCCTGGACCAAACGCCGTCGATTCCGGACTCCAAGCGAGATTAATCCCCCCCTCTTCTCCGTCGTAACCATAGACTGCAATCATATACGTAGTCCCTGCGTCGGCGTAGAAGGACACTTCGCTGGTGAGGCCTCCATCAACATCGTCGCCGGAGTCGATTTCCGACAAAAGGGCGATTGAAGAACCTGTGTAAATACCGAGAATCGTGTCGAAATCCGACTCCAAAGTACGGAATGTAACGGGGCCTGAACCTGGCGCTGTCCACTTGTACCAAACAGACCCTGTCGACGATGACTGCGCCTCGGGCATCGGCTCGGAAGATTCGAGCGTTGCCCCGACATTGCTGCCAGTCGTCGATCCCGACGCGCCGGAAATCACCGTCGCCGACGTGAAGTTGTCGTTCGCTGGCCTTGTGGGGGACGGCGGCACGGAACCGGAAGCATTGATTATCACCGTCTTCGTCGCGGTCTTTGTGATGCCGCCCTCAGTGTAGCTCGCCTTGATCGTTACACTCCGCTGTACGGACGTGCTGTACGCCGTCAGCGTGCCGGAGGAGCTGATCGACGCATACGAACTGCCGGATTCAAGCGACCAGGTCGGCGACACCGACTTCGTCGCGCCGCTGCTCATCGTCGCCGTGCAAGTGTAGGTGGCACTTCCTTCCGATGCCACGCTTGAGCCGCCGGAGATCGTGATGGAAGAGAGCGCGGGCGGAGTATTGTCCTCCTCGTACAATGCCGTAATTGTCATCGGACCGCGAATGTCCGTCCTCTTGCTGTAGTCCCAGTCGACGAACCGCCAGCCGAAATTGCCAGTCACTACGGGATCTACGGCATCACCTCCGAACTGGACGGACTGAGTCAGCGCTCCGCCCCCCGTTCGCGTACCCTTGCCGTCAAGACTATACGTAACGGTATAAGACGGTTTCGTCCCACTGACAGTAACGGCATGTCCAACAACGCCCTCATCGACCTGCGCCGCCGTAAGCGTAATGGAAGACGACGAATCCGCCGCAAGTATCTCTGGCGTTTGAAGGCCGCTTGCGGCGTTCCAGACCTTGAAGTTCAGGCGGTCGCCAGACCTCAGGCTCATGATCGTAAATGTCAAGGTTCCGTCCTCAGATTGAATCGGTTGGACAGACAGCAATTCGCCGGTCGAGTTGTCGTACACAGCTAAATAGTCGCCAAATGCAGCAGGCTTACCAAACAGCGTGACAGAAACGTTCTGGAACACCGTCGGCGTGCCAACGCGTATGACGGGAGTGCCGAACGGATGCGAGACATCGTCGGCAGACTCCACCATAGAAAGCGCCGCCAATGTCGTGGACATTCCCGTGCGGTCGAACTTCAGCGTGAATGCACCTGTTGCGCGTAGCCAATAACCAACGCCGGGGCGCATATTGGAAAGTGAGCCGCCAGGATAGACATTACCTGCCTGGTCTGAGATGTATTGCACCTTGCCCGTGGCAATGGCCGCACGCAAAACGTCGGTGACGAGCCCTGCCCTCGGAAGCGTGTAGCCAATCAGATTCCACCCCTGCGAAAGCGAGATTTCAGTTTCGGTGTCAACACGACCCGCAACGTCCCAGTTCACGTTGTTGGCGGACGAATTAACCCAATAGCCCGCGCCGCGCCGGAGCGCGTTGAGTCCATTGTTGGAAGAATTCGGCATCCACAGGTTTCCGGACACGTCGGACACGTAGCGGACCGATGTGGCGACTGGCGCGAAAACGGCCTGCGGCGTAGGCGAATCTGGCAATGCACTGAACGAAACGAGATTCCACCCGCTCTTCAGCGAGACAGGGCATGGCACATCGTCATTCGACGAAGTGAACTCGATGCGACGCGGAGAAGCGACAGATCCGATTATGTCGCCAGACGCGGCTGTGATCGTGAATGACGACTCCAGCACCGCTTCGGCATCGGCATCCCACAGCTTGAAAGAAAGAGACTTGCTTCCGGAGAAGAACATCACCGGACGGCACGTCGCTTTCGCGGCTCCGTTTACATTTGAGTATTCTATCGGAGCCTTGCCCACGATTGTGTTCCCAGAGAATACCGCCAAGATGTCTCCGGATGATGCAGGTTCGCCGTCAACGACAACAAGCGCTTCCATTATCGTCGGAGGAACAAGCGGCTCCGTCACCACGTTGCCAAACGGATCCGACGACGCGGCGTCGATGCGGAACGGATTCGCAGCCGTGCCCTGCGGCTCGTTCGAGCCCGAAAGCGATTGCAAGCAGTTCAAAATCGTTCCGCTGTCTCCTTCGCTCGCATCCCACACCTTGAAAGAGATACGTTCGCCAGCCGACGCTATGTTCACGCCCAGCGTGACGCGTCCGTTGGCAACTATTCGTCCAATGCCGCGGACCTCGTTGCCGGAATAGGCCGCAATCTGGTCGCCGACGGCTGCAAGTACGTTGTTGATGTACACAACGCCCTCAACGATCATCGGCGCGCTTGGATATGAAACGACTTCAGGGAACGGAGATACGGGATCAGGTGTTCCTCCTACTCCACGAATCGTTATAGGCTTTGTAGCGGTTTTTCCGCCAAATGTCGCGCTCAATGTTACAGACCTGTCAATCGACGTATCGCCGGCCGTGACACGCCCAGAAGCATTGACGCTCGCATACGCAGCACCTGAAGAAATGCTCCAGGTCGGCGACACGTCGGCTGTCGAGTTGTCAGAGTATGTCGCGATGCAACGATAATCGGCATAGTCCTTGGACGGAATCGCGGCATTACCTGAAATGGCAATGGACGAAAGTGTTTTCTGAGGATTTACGACCGTGAACGACAATGTCCTGACGTTGTTCGCGTATGTCGATTCAGTTATCGACCTAACGCCATCGGCATCCTCGTTCAGTCCCACGCGTAGCGTATATGAGCCAGCCGACAGGCCCTCAAAGGCACATTCGCAGATAGGCACCACCCCTGCATTCAAGCCACTTGAAAAACAGTGCTGCCATGTCCAAAGCGTGGCGCCAGCACTATTGGCAAGCCGCACAGTGTTCGTAACCGGCGTCAAACCAAGGCCGTTTGCCTCGTGCCACTGGAATAGCAAGAACACTGTCTGATTTGTGGAAAATACCGAGGTCGGCGTCATCGTATCCTCCGATGCCGTCAGAACCGCGCTGTCTGACCAACCGCGCGTGTTGGCAAACGCAAGATCAAAAGAAATGTTTTGAGAATACGAATATTTGAGCGAGTACGAGCCGTCAGCACCTACGGAATACCGCCTCACGCGCAGATAATACGTCTGCGATGTTGTCGGCGTGTACTCGATCCTGAAGTTGTAGTTGGTTCCTCCGTCGTCGTTGTAGGCTACGCGATAAGCGGCATTGGTGGACGTGGAACTGAACAGTTCTCCGTACATGTCATACGTACTCGTGGATTCTAGCACGTACTTTCTTCCCGCCGTCATCGAGATGCGGAAGAAATCGTAGAGGTCGTCTGAGGAAAGCGTATGCGTTCCATGTGTCTGCACCGTGGTGGTAGGCGTCAGAGACGTTCCGCCGGACGCCGTATCGTCGCCGGGGTCCCAGCTGTCACGTGCAGCCGAACGCTGATAGGCGAGAGTGTAGGAACCTGTGGTGCCGACGCTGTATTTCCTCACTCGCAAATAATATGTCTGCGACGTTGTCGGCGTGTATTCAAGCCTGAAATTGGTGTTCGTTCCGCTATCGTCGTCATACGCGACGCGGTAGGAAGCGTTGGTGGACGTCGAACTGAAGAGTTCGCCGTACGTATCCGAGGAGCCGGTGGTTTCGAACACGTAGCGCGTTCCGGCGGTCATGGAGATCTTGAAGAAGTCGTACTTGTCGGTCGCGCTCAACGTGTGCCCGCCGTGCGTCTGACGCGTCGTGCTGGGCGTAATCGTCGTGCCGCCGGACGCCGTATCGTCGCCGGGATCCCACGAGTCGTTCGTAGACGCCTGAGCGTAACCGGTGTTGTATGATCCATACGCCGATTGGTTCGCGCCGGCGGAAGACGTCGCCGCGCAGACCCAGTAGTAGTAGGTTGTCCCCACTGTTATGCTGCTGTCGATGTACGACAATCCCGTCTGCCAACTGCCAAGCGCACTCTTCGTTCCTGTCGAAGATGTTGCACGGTAAACGCGATAGTACGTTGCGCCCGAGACTGATGGCCACGACACAACAACTCGGTCTGCATACGTGCCATCCGTCGCCGATGGTGAGGGCGAAACAAGCTGCGTGCCAGAAAGAGCCTTGTAGACATTCAGGCGCTTGCCGGTGGTACACTTGCCGGAAAGCGCGGAAACCGCATCACCGCCGGCGTACAGCTTTTGAATCAGCTGGAGATAAGTGTAAGATGGATATTGGGCCTTGAGAAGTGCCAACGCACCAGAGACAAAAGGTGTCGCCATCGACGTACCGCTCATTGTCGCGTATGCGCTTGTTGACGAATAATAAGTTGAAAGGATATCTGTTCCCGGCGCCGCGATGTCAACGCTTGACGCGCCATAGCAGCTACTCGAACTCAATGCGTCAGTAGACGTCGAGTTCGCAACCGCCACGATATTATCCAGCGTAAACGAAGACGGGTAGTGTGGAGTCGTATCGTTGTTTGAACCGCTGTTCCCTGCCGCGCAAACGGCAATGATGCCAGCATTCCGAAGAGCGGTAAAAGCTGATTCAACAGTTGAACTGTAACCGCCGCCGCCCTGGCTGAGACTGACAATGTGTGCGCCGTTTGTCCGTGCCCAGTTCATGCAAAGAACCATATCGGAGGTAGAACCACTCCCTGAAGAGTCAAGGTTCTTGCAGGCCATGATCTTCGCCTTCCACGCCACTCCTGACACACCCGTCGAATTGTTGCCCACGGCGCCGATGATGCCAGCGCAGTGCGAACCATGCCCGTTGTCATCCAACGGGTTGCCGGAAATGACGCCGCCAATGGCCTTCATCCCGTACTTGTAATTCGAAGCCGCTGCGCTGGAACTCTTCACCCACATGTTTCCGGACAAATCCTGATGGTTATAGTTGACGCCCGTATCAATGACGGCAACAACCACCGAAGACCCATCTGTTCTAATATCCCATGCAGCGGGAGCCTGGATTTTGGGCAAACCCCACTGAGAAGAATATCGTGCATCGTCGGGGATGCGTTCCACGCTAGAAATCGCATCGGTCTCAACCTTCAGCGAAGGTCTGTACCAAGCGATAGTCTCTCTCAAAACATCCACAGAGTCAAAGGTTATTTCAGGAACCATCACCGCGACAATCTTGGCTCCTTTCTCCAATTCCATTAAGGGCGTCTTGACGACAGCGCCGTGCTTCGCCATCTCGGCCTTAAAAGTCTCAAAGGGAGTTTCGCCGTCCAGCGTCAGGATCACTTGGTTGGCGACATACTGGTTCATCTGTTCAAGCTGCATCTCTCCGTTCTCGTCAGGGCGGTATTCTTCCTCGATGTGAGCCGTGTACCCTTCCGTAGGTTCAATTAGCCATTCACGCAGTTCGCCGGGCTTGCCCCCCTTTTCGTTCGGAGGAAGCTCCACCGAACGATAATTGATCGTCTTGCCTGCAAAACGGCTTTTCGCCGGAGACGGCCAATTCCGATTCGATCCGGGATTCCCCTTTGACCGGGAATCTGCCGACGCATTTGCCGATCCAGGACCGGCAGATGTAGATTGAGCTGTTTCCTCACCAGTCGAAGAATAGGTCTTTACGCTCGCCACGGCATCATCGACCTGTGGGTGCGA